>DFCG01000049.1:0-14399 GCA_002367455.1 Acinetobacter sp. UBA3060
CTT
Organism: Acinetobacter sp. UBA3060; assembly: GCA_002367455.1. GTDB lineage: Bacteria > Pseudomonadota > Gammaproteobacteria > Pseudomonadales > Moraxellaceae > Acinetobacter. Next base: position 4 of record DFCG01000049.1, read on the forward strand.
ACTCACATTATTTTGCATATATTTGATTTACAAAATTGGGGAGCCTCGAATTTTATCATCTGGCTTCTTATGAAATTGCCTTGTACATAAAAACCCATACTTTCTTAGAGTGTTATAGTTTTTCTAGCTAAGCCTGCACTATATAAGTGCTATTTCACTTATAAGTAATCCAAAAATATATGATTCTTTAATAGATAATTTTAAGTTTTTTCTAAAATTAACATAATACACGTTATACGAAATGCGTTATAATTCTCTTGAAAATTCAAAGCTGTAGTTCCTTTTTTGCCCAACCTCCCCAAGGTGGGCTTTTTTGTTGATTTTTATGTTCCACGATTAATATTTTTCCCATGTTTCACGATTTTGATTAGCTCCTCTGCTTAATCTATATTTAACTCCTTGCTTACTTTTTAAAGGAGGGAGAGGAATAGGAAAAAGTCTTCATTTAGTACCGGATGATATAAGTAACTGAATATATAGAGAATCCTAAAAATTACATTTGAGAATTAATATAATCTTTTAAATAGTCTTTTAAATGCTCAAGAAAATGTGCTACTCGAGGTGAATGCTCCAATCTGTCTGCATATACAGCGTAAATATCAGCAGGCGGAGTTTCATATTCTTTTAAGATTTGAATTAATCTTCCGCTTTTTAAATACTTTAAGACATCCCATTCTGCCCTCATTAGTATTCCATGACCATCAAGAGCCCAGTCTAGTGTCACCTGGCCATCGTTACTACTGAGTTTTCCATGAACTTTAACGGTTTCTTCCTTATTACCTTTAGAAAAACGCCAATTGGCATAAGCACCATCATTTTGTCTCAGTACTATACATTGATGAGTCGTAAGATCTCGTGGATTTAAGGGAGTTCCAGCCGCATTTAAATAAAACGGTGAAGCACATAATAGCCTTTTATTTGCTGCGATTCGTTTTGCTATTAATCTTGAATCTGGGATTTGCCCAAAATGAATAGAAACATCAATAGTATCACTAGGGAGATGAACTGGACGGTCTGTTAAATGCAGTTGTACCTCAATCTCAGGGAATTTTTTTATAAAAGATGAAATTGCTGGTGCTATATATTTACGACCAAAACCAAAAGGTGCATTTACTCGTAATAACCCTTTAGGTGAACTACGGCTACTTGCAACGAGTTGTTCCATATCATCAATTTCTTTCAAGATACGCACAGCATTTTCATAATAAATTTCCCCCTCAGAAGTCAAACTTATACGTCGTGTGGTTCTGTTTAAGAGTCGAATACCTAAACGTTCTTCTAAATGACTGAGCCTACGTGAAACCGCGGGGGGAGTTAGATTTAATTCTCTAGCTGTTGCCACTAAGCTGCCTTGCTTTATTAGTAAACAAAAAAAAGCTAATTCATTATCTGGCTGCATGATTAGTAAATTTATTGCAATAGTGTTTTAACTTTATATCGATTTATACGCTTTGCAAAGTCTCTATTATTTTTTCTGAAATAGATCCCTACATAAGCCAATGATTCAGAAAAGCTGAATTTATAAGCAAACAAGTAGTTACATAAGGAATGTAATGAATAAAGGGATGAGAGCAGAGACACCAAGTTAATCAAGTGCCACTGTGCACGAAGCGGTTAACTGATAAATATAGATATATGGAGATGCGGATGGATATGGAAATTGAAAAAAGGACGCTCAAGAAAATTACTTGGCGTATCGTTCCTTTCATCATGATTTTATACTTAATTGCCTACATTGATCGAGTCAATATTGGCTTTGCTGCATTAACTATGAAAGAAGATTTAGGCTTTACGGCTTCAGTCTTAGGATTTGGTGCAGGGATTTTCTTTCTTGGTTATTTTTTATTTGAAGTACCTTCAAATGTCATTCTACACAAAGTTGGAGCACGTATTTGGATTGCTCGTGTAATGCTTACTTGGGGCTTAATAGCCGGTGGTATGGCCTTTGTTGATAGCACAACCAGCTTTTATGTTATGCGGTTTTTATTAGGGGTAGCAGAAGCCGGCTTTTTCCCTGGAATTATTCTCTATTTATCATACTGGTTCCCTGCCCGTCATCGAGCCGGTGTGATAGCTATGTTTATGGCTGCTGCTCCAATAGCTGTTGCCATTGGTTCACCTATTTCCGCTGCATTGCTCCAAATGGATGGTATTTGGGGATTCGCAGGTTGGCAATGGATGTTCGTAATTGAAGCTATACCTGCTGTTATCTTAGGTATTGTCGTATTTTTTTATATGACTGATAGACCAGAAAAAGCGAAATGGTTAAAAGAAGATGAACGTAACTGGCTCGTTAAAACAATGCAGGATGAAGATGTTGGAAAGAATAGTAATCAGCACCATAGCATTCTTCGTGGTCTGTTAAATCCTCGCGTTTTAGCATTAGCACTTGTGTATTTTGGCACCTCGGCTGGTCTATATACATTAAGTATTTGGGCCCCACAAATCATTAAAGACTTGGGTGTGTCATCTATGACAGTTGGCCTAGTAAATGCTATTCCACCAATTATTTCTGTAGTCGCAATGGTGCTTTGGTCTAGACATTCGGATCGAACAGGTGAGCGTACTTGGCATGTAGCTATAGCGTGCATGCTTGCAGCCGTGGGCTTAGTAATTGCTGCTGGCACTCATAATATGGTTGGTTTAATTGCAGCACTTACCATTATTAATGTTGGTATTAGCTGTTCTAAACCACCTCTTTGGAGCATGCCTACACTATTTTTATCGGGAACTGCTGCCGCTACAGGAATTGCAACAATTAACTCCATTGGAAATTTAGGCGGCTTTGCCGGACCTGTAATGATTGGCTGGATTAAAGATCAAACAGGGAGCTATGCAGGCGGTCTCTACTTTGTGGCTGGCTTACTCGTACTTTCTACCGTATTAACGTTAATTCTCAGCATGACGAACAAACCAAAAGTGAATGTGTCTAAGGTTTTAGAGAATTAATTTCAAACTATTCAGATGTTTAATGAGGAAAACAACATGGATAAGAATATTGCAGTCGAGTCTCTGACTGATACCATGGCGAAATTTACTGCATATATTGGTAAGCGTTTACCAAAAGATGTTAAGCGTAAATTAATTGAGCTGCGGACCTTAGAAACAAATCCATTGGCAAAATCAATTTATGATTCAATGGATGAGAACCAAGAAGCTGCGGACCGACTAAACCGACCAAGTTGTCAAGATACTGGTGTCATCCAATATTTTGTTGAAGCAGGAGCTAATTTTCCACTTTTAGGTGAATTACAAGACATCCTGAGAGAAGCAACTGAAGAGGCAACCCGTTCTGGTCCTTTACGACATAATGCTGTAGAAACTTTCGATGAAAAAAATACAGGAACTAATACCGGAACTCAAATTCCTTGGTTGGATTGGCGAATCGTACCTGATTCAGATACTTGTACGATAGACGTATACATGGCAGGCGGAGGATGTACTTTGCCAGGTGCGGCTAAAGTTCTAATGCCAGGCCAAGGTTATGAGGGCGTAGCTGAATTTGTTATGGATGTTATTACTGAACGCGGAGTCAATGCGTGTCCACCGCTTCTGGTGGGCGTAGGAGTTTCGACCTCTGTAGAAACAGCAGCTCGACTTTCAAAACTAGCAATTATGCGTCCTGTAGATTCTAAAAGCGACAATGCTCGAGCCGCGCTTATGGAAGATCTATTAGAACAAGGTTTGAATGAAATTGGGATTGGACCACAAGGGTTGACTGGAAATAATAGTGTTATGGGGGTGAATATTGAGTCCTCAGCGCGTCATCCATCAACTATCGGTGTTGCAGTAAATACAGGATGTTGGGCTCATCGACGCGGAAAAATCAAAATCAATCCAGATATGTCATACGAAATTTTATCTCACGAAGGAGTTGTACTGTGAAGAAAATTTTAACCACTCCACTCAGAGATGAAGACTTAGAAGATTTGAAAATTGGAGACGTTGTCTATTTGACGGGCCGTTTAGTTACATGTCGCGATGTTGCTCATCGTCGCTTAATTGAGCAAGGACGAGAACTGCCTGTCAACCTCGAAGGTGGTGCTATCTTCCACGCTGGTCCAATTGTTCGAAAAATAGAGGATGGGAAATATGAAATGGTTTCTATTGGTCCAACAACAAGTATGCGTATGGAAAAGTTTGAGCGTGAGTTTATCCAAAAAACAGGCGTAAAACTGATTGTTGGTAAAGGTGGCATGGGCCCAGAAACAGCTGCAGGCTGCAAAGAGCATAAAGCTGTACATGCTATTTTCCCAGGTGGTTGTGCAGTTTTAGCAGCCACTAAAGTTGAGGAAATCGAAGGGGCAGAGTGGTTGGATTTAGGCATGCCGGAAACACTTTGGATAAATCGAGTTAAAGTGTTTGGTCCTTTAATTATTTCAATTGATACTAAAGGAAATAATTTAATCCAACAAAATAAAGTTAATTTCCAAGAAAAGAAACAACCAGTACTTGATCGTATCAGTAAGCAATTAAGTTTTATTAAATAAGACTTTAATTAGAGATAACACACTCAGTTGGAGTGTGTTATCTGCAAATATCTTTCATAAAAATAATAATTCATGAACTCAATATGTAGCTATGTAGAGCTGAGTTTATAGAGTTTCAAAAACAGGATTTAAGATTTTAAATTTATTTGACGAGATGGACAATGGAAACAAATAGTTCTGTATTAACAAGGCCGTTATATATTCCGTATGCTGGAAATATGCTTTTGGAGCTTCCTTTATTAAATAAAGGCTCTGCTTTCACTCTTCACGAGCGTCGTAAATTTAACTTATTTGGCTTAATTCCTGATGCTATTGAAACCATTGATGAGCAAAGTCATCGCTCGTATCAACAGTATTCTACGTTCAACACAGAAATCAATAAGCATATCTATTTACGCAATATTCAAGACACGAATGAAACACTTTTTTATCACTTAATTGGTAATCATTTAACTGAAATGATGCCAATTATTTATACCCCAACAGTGGGTGAAGCCTGTCAGCGTTTTTCTGATATTTATCGTCGTCATCGTGGAATCTTCATTTCATATCCTGATCGTGATCATATTGATGAAATCCTACACAACGTAAACCGTCGCAATGTTAAAATCATTGTGATTACGGATGGTGAGCGTATTCTTGGTCTAGGAGATCAAGGAATAGGTGGAATGGGCATACCGATAGGTAAACTATCATTGTATACAGCGTGCGGTGGAATCAGTCCTGCATATACACTACCAATTACACTTGATGTAGGAACTAATAATCAGCAATTAATTAATGATCCCCTATATATGGGATATCGGCAGCCACGTATTTCAGGTGAAGAATACTATAATTTTGTAGATAGGGTGATCCAAGCAATTCAGCGAAGATGGCCTAACGTATTAATTCAATTTGAGGATTTTGCACAAAAGAATGCAATGCCTCTTCTAGAAAAATATCGTGACAAGATTTGCTGTTTTAATGACGATATTCAAGGTACCGCTGCAGTAACAATAGGTAGTTTAATTGCGGCTTCACGTGCTACAAAAAAACAATTAAAAGATCAAATCATTGCATTCCTTGGAGCAGGATCGGCTGGCTGTGGTATAGCAGAACGAATTGTCTCTCAAATGATGAGAGAGGGTTTAAGTGAAGCAGAAGCACGTAAACGTATATTCATGGTTGACCGCTATGGTTTAATTACAGAAAATCAGCCTAATCTCTTAGATTTTCAGTATAAACTTGTACAAAAACTGGATAATACTCCTCTTTGGGAAAATAAGAGTGATGCTATTTCTCTATTAGATGTAGTAAAGCATGCGAAGCCGACAGTATTAATTGGTGTATCAGGGCAACCAGGTCTCTTCACAAAAGATGTTATTGAAGCTTTAGTGGAGAATACTGAATATCCGATAGTATTCCCATTGTCTAATCCAACATGCCGAGCTGAAGCTGTACCTTCAGATATTATTGAATGGACCAAAGGTAAGGCACTTATTGCAACAGGAAGTCCATTTGCTCCTGTTCTATATCAAAACCGGATCTATAATATTTCACAATGTAATAATTCTTATATTTTCCCGGGTATAGGACTCGGCGTTATTGCTTCTGGAGCAAGAAGGGTGACAGAAAATATGCTAATGGCAGCAGCAAATGCTTTGGCTGACTGCTCACCAAAATTACAGAATCCAGAAGCGGATTTATTGCCTGATTTAAGTCAAATACAGCAGATTTCAAAAATTATTGCTTTGAAAGTTGCTCAAGCAGCAATGCATGATGAAATAGCACCGAAAATGAGCTTAATTGAGTTAGAACAAAAAATTGAAGATAACTTCTGGAAACCCGAGTATAGAACTTATAGTCGTATCGTTTAATTGATAAGAGTTAGTTGGTGAATATCAAGTTTATGAAATCATTTCTTATAAACTTTTTACGAGATCTTCAGATCAGGAGCTGTTGGTGACATTATAATATTGCTTAGGAAACAACCAGTAATAACTATTATTTTGGCATTCAGAAATATTCTGCGAATGATGAGTCAGCCTGAATGATGGAAAAGCGAAAGGAAATGCGTTGCTGTGTTTGATATTGACTATAAATTGTACTAGCTCAAATTTAACCTGACAGGCACAATAAAAAATGGGTAACTGTCAGATCAGGTTTGAGCTAGTACAGCGCAGCTTGGGTTCGACCATAAAGATCACGAATCATGGCACGTCCAAGCATTGGACCAGTACATGCTCCTAGAGCCTGAAACACACGCCAAAATACAATTTGCTCAATGGATTGAGACAATGCACAGCCGATTGAACCAATCACCAAAAGAATCATGCCTATAAATAAAGGAATTTTTCGTCCAATGCGATCGCTCATTGGACCCCAGATCAACTGTGCCAATGCAAACCCAGCCAAAAATCCTGTGACTGTCAGCTCAACATTTCCATTTAGCTCATGTGCCATTTGAGGCATTGCAGGTAAATAAATATCGGTTGAGAGTGAAGTGAATGCCATTAATGCACCCAAAATCCCCATAAAAAACCAGTTTGAAGTATTCAATGCAGTATTAGGATTTTGAGTGTGTGTGGGAGAAACAGGCATTTTAGTGACTCGATTGATCATGTTTAAAAGATAACTTAGTTTGTTGCATGGTTTTGCAGGAGTTGTTGAATAACAGGATTATTTACCGACAAGTCTTGCAACCATTGTGCGATTTCATTTTTGGCTTGGTTGGCCCGTTCACCTTCCATAACAAATAGAATTCCGTCCCGTTCAATACCACCTCGTAGTTCAATACTTTGCATAATTTGGCATCCACGACAGTACTGGTTGAACTGGGCAAGACTTTGTCCCATGCCATGACCTGCATTGTTATTAAAAGGCACAATCATTTTACCGTTTAAATCTGCATGATATTGGTTCAGGAAACTTTTGATTGGTGGCGGTAACTGCATATCCCATGTTGGAAAGCCAACAAAGATCACATCATATTGCCCGATATTTTCGACCTGAGTTTTGAGTGGCGGTAGATAACCATCCTGATTTTCCTGATCGACTTGCCTAACAATGGCTTGATAATTTTCAGGATAAGGTGTCTGCAACTCTAAAGCTACCAAGTCCCCACCGACTTTTTCCTGTACCATCTTGGCAAGTGCTTCAGTATTTTTAGTCCGAGACAGATAAACAATCAGGGCTTTAGGATTGTCTGTATTAACGGGTGGATTTGGTGAGGGAACCATGTTCTGCGTTGTCTGTGAGTTTTCCGCGCTCGGACATCCCATCAAGCCAATTGCACAAACAAAGAATAGAATAAAACGGATACTGATAAGCATCGTCCATCCTCCTTAATCCAGTTTATTTTTATGTAACCATTGCGAAAGTAGTACTGCGATCTGCTGATTGTTTAAATCAGAAAATGGAAAATGGGTATTACCGTAAACCCCAATATCAGGCAAATGCACCAACTGGGCTTTTCCCCCATGCTGATTGATTTTATCCACCCATAACTGTGCCATTTTCAAGCGTACACGCCAGTTGTCCTGTCCCGCATTTTGCTGTCCTGCATAGCCATTTTTCTCAGTAGGAATATTATCACCATAGTAGATAATGATTGGCATTCTGGTCAGCTTCTGAAACTCTGCTATTTTGACTGGGGTTGGTGACAATGTCCCTGTTGCACTTGGCATGGGCTCAGGCAGTTCATTTTCAGGAAAGACAAAACCACTGCCAGGTTCATAAGCAACGATGCCTTTGACCTGATTTGACTTGATTGCTGTCCACCAACCTGGCCCTCCGCCCTGTGAATGGGTAATCAGTACCGCATCACCTGATTTTTTCAGGACTTCAACCATCGCATCACTAATTACCTGCTCATCATAGGCCCCTGTATTCGGTGTCATTTGACGGAAATACTGGTTTAAAGCGGTTGAGTCTTGTGAAAACTGTACTCCCTTAAATAAGTTAGGATACTGTCCTAAACGAAACATATTGAACCATGCCTGATCATTGGTGGTGGCTGGCACTTCCGCTGCCACAGTCGATTGTCCCGCCTGTCCCCGACGCGGTTGGTCGACCACATACACTGGGAAATGCTGGCGCAGGAAAAGTGTCTGGAATCCCTCACGACCATCAGGTGTGGTTCCCCATGTTTTCGCTGATTGTCCCGCACCATGCAGGAATACCAATGGATAAGGACGGGCATGTTCAGGGATTTGATAAAATACCGAAGCATGATCACCATGCAGGGTTTGACCTTGCGGGTTAAATAGTTGTTTATCGTCAAACTGTCCTGCACTTTGAATGACTTTACCCCCTGCGGCAAAATTGCCTTGCTGGGCAATACTTAAAGCAGTCGATTGATGCGGAGTTGTAGAACAGGCTGAAATGGTCAGCACAACTCCTAGTGAAAGTAAAGTATTTCTAAATCTTGTGTGTAGGCGTTTATTCATTGTCATTATTCCTATTGCAACTGTTTTAAAACATCTTGTGCATTATCTGCCAGACCACGCCCAACAGCCTGCTGTAAGGTGCTGATGATTTTTTGCATTTGGGTAGTATCCACCCCCAGATTTCGGGTAATTCTTAAATGCGAACGCAGTTGGGCATTCACATCACCCATGGCAGACAATGTACTCACCACTACAATTTCACGTTCCAGAGGCGTCAAGTTGTCCTGACTAAACAAATAGCCAAATAAATGGGCTTTTAAGGCGTAATCCATCGTGGGTGAGAAGTTTTCAACCAGTGGTTTTGAACTTTCCTCAATTGAGGTCTTGTTAAGATCAGCCAACTGTTCTATACCGAGTTGATAGTAGTCAGTACCACGTGGTAACGTGCTTGGCAATTCACCCTGTATATCCTGGATGCCTTGTTTTTGGCGTTCCTCAAGCAGACTTTTAAAGGTAAATATGCCATTTAAGGCTCGGGGAAATCCCGCATAGGCATATTGGTGGGCAAACACTTGCTTGATTTCATTTACTGTTAAACCATTTTCTAATCCCTTGGTTAAAGCAGATTTTAGTTTTTCCAGATCACCTGTTGCATTAAATGCAGCAATTGGGATTAAGCTTAATTGTTTGGTGCTGAGCTGTACTGTTTCAGCCTTTTCAGGTGCTTTTAAAGTTTTTACTTGTGTAGGTAAATCCACTTTTTCTAGCCATGTCACGCTCTTGCCATTTGTTGCCACAGGGGTCATGGCAATATGCGACATCGCACTATGCTCACTTGCCCCGTGCCAGTGTTTAACATTGGGCGGACACCAGAGGGTATCGCCTTTATGAATGGTCTGGATGGGTTTACCCCATTCCTGAGTACGCCCCTCACCCTCTGTCACAATCAGGTATTGACCGTGTGGATGGGTATGCCAGTTGGTGATCGTACCTACTTCAAAATTGACAATGGCAGGTGCAACATCACCTTGCGAGGGCATCACTGGGTAACGGGCAAAGTTTGCCTTGCCAGAAAAATTACTGGATGGGGCAGATTGGATGTCTAGCTGTTCTGCCCGAGTAATCTGCTGTTCCATTTTATCTTCTGCCAAAACTGTTCCAGAGATAGCACTCATCATGAGAACTGCATTAATTTGATTTCTCGTCATATTTTTATTATCCCTATTAAAAAATAAAAATAGGGCAATGATTCAAAAAAAGCCATTCAATCATTGCCCATCATCCAGACCAGCAATCTTTATTTCAGGTGCTTGCCATAAAATGCAGTCAGTTGCTCCATCGCCTGTTTGACATATTCAGACTTCCAATAGGTTTCAATATGGGTGGCATTGGGAATTTTGAATAAGGTTTTGTCTTTTGTGCCTGTGGCTTTGGAAAAGGCATCTTCGGTCATGTAAAGACTATCTGCTTTACTGCCTGCAATCATAAGTAATGGCTGATTGATCAACTGAATTTGATCTGTCGCATCCCAGCGCATCAGGTCAAGCAAGCTGCTCATGGTATATTTAAAGGTTGAATTTTGATGGGCATGGGTACGCCAATAGTATTCATATCCCTGTCGGTACATCTCAAATGGCAATGCAGCAATTTGCTCATCGGTCATATCGGCATCACCAGCATAAAGAACTTTGCCACCTGCAACTTCTTGGGCACGAGCATCCGTGGCTTGTTTTAAACGCTGTTGAATGGTATCCAGTTGCGAATCCGCAAAACCATTACGACGCACTCGTCCAGAATTGAACATACTCAGTGTAGCTACCACTTTAAAACGTTTATCTGTTTCTGCCGCAGCCAATGAATAGCCACCACCGCCACAGATCCCAAGTAAACCTAAACGGTTGTTGTCCACCCCTGCATATTGGGTAATAAAATCAGCCATACCATGCACATCTTCAATTCGGTTTGCAGGTTTATCAACACTGCGTGGCTGTCCACCACTGCCCCCCTGATAGGCAGCATCGGCGGTAATCGTGATATATCCCTGTTCAGCCAGATGCTGAGCATATAAGCCTGCAACCTGTTCCTTGACACCACCATTAGGGTGCGCTACCACCACCGCAGGATATTTTTTATTCGGGTCATAATTGGCAGGTGTGTAGACATTGGCAACAATATCCAGCCCATTCAGTTTATAGCTGACAGGGTGAATATTGACCTGACCTTTGACATTCTCAGTAAGCGCACCGCCATATACCAAGCCAAAAGGATTTTCTTTTTTGTCTGCAGCAAAACCCGCACTTGAAGTCGTAATGGCTGCCGACATTAAAACAGTTTGTAAAATTTTCATGTTCGCTCCTGAATTTTAAGTTTAGACATCCATTTTTCGACCAGCCAGCCACTCAATCATGGCGGGGTTACGATGCGAGAAAAAGGAACTGGTGGCGGTATCCATTGCTGTGATTTGAGTCATGTCCTCAATCGACAGCTCAAAATCAAAAATATCAATATTTTCCTGCAAACGTTCTTGACGTACTGATTTAGCTAAGGACACAATATTGCGTTGCAGTAACCAGCGTAGTACAACCTGTCCAACGGATTTACCGTATTTTTTGCCAATCTCAATCAGTACAGGCTGGCTGAATAAATTATTTCGTCCTTCTGCAAAAGGTGCCCAAGCTTCTGGTTGAATATCGCGGGACTGCATCCACGGTACGGCATGGAGTTGCTGGTTAAATGGGTTCACTTCAACCTGATTCACCGCGGGTTTGACCTGATTAAATGCCATCAGATCAGCTAAACGATCAGGATGAAAATTACTGACCCCAATAGCACGGATTTTACCTGCGGCATACAGCTCTTCCATTGCTCGCCATGCCCCATGTACATCACCAATCGGTTGGTGAATCAGATACAGGTCAAGATAATCCAGTTGTAAACGGTTTAGTGAACGCTCAAATTGAGCTTTCGCACCCTCATAACTGGCATCCTGTAACCATAATTTGGTGGTCACGAATAATTCTTCACGTGCAATCTGGCTTTGGCGAAGTGCATTACCGACCTGAGTTTCATTCTGGTAAGAGGCTGCCGTATCAATCAATCGGTAGCCTGCATCAATCGCATGTAAGACTGCCTGTTCACACTCCACAGGGTCGTTCATTTGGAAGACACCAAAACCAGCGAGGGGCATTTCACTATCATTGTTTAATCGAACTGTTTTCATTGCTATCTCTCACCACGTACATGCAGAACATCGGTTAATAAATAACTATACCTCGACAATTAACGATGTATTAGTTAGGCAATTTCGATTACATTTATATTGATTTTTGATTAATTATATTTGATTAACAAAAAATGATAGTTTGGAGAATACAGTGTCGGAAAATTTAAATGATTTAAAAGTCTTTATAATTGTTGCCCAAACAGGGAATTTTACCAAAGCCGCAGGTCAATTAGGTACATCTCAGTCGGCTCTCAGCTATACCATTAAAATGCTGGAACAGCGTCTCGGGGTCAAACTCTTTCATCGTACAACACGCAGTGTCTCTTTGACACAAGAGGGAGAGCAGCTATTCAATGATATTGAACCACTCATTACGGGCATTGAACAAAAGCTAACCCACCTAAACGAATTTAGGGATTCTCCTCATGGAAAATTAAGAATCAATGGTACTGAGCTCAGTATCAACTTTTTATTGTGGGATAAATTATCCAGGTTTTCACGTGACCATCCAAACATACAACTGGAACTGACCACAGATTATGCCTTTGCGGATATTGTCAAGGATCGCTATGACATTGGTATTCGTCTGGGCCACTTGGTAGGTAAGGACATGATTGCCGTTCAGGTCAGTGATGAAATGCAGATGATTACGGTGGCTTCTCCTGATTATTTAAAGACTTATGGTACACCACAAACTCCTGAAGAATTGCATCAACATCGCTGTATAGGAATGCGTCTACCAACCCACGAACAGATTATGGCATGGGAGTTTAAAGATTTAGAAAAAAATAATGAAGTGATGAATCTTAAGCCTGACTTTGTCATGGTAGTCAGTCACGCACATCTAAAAGTCAAAGCGGCTCTGGATGAACTGGGTATTACCTGGCTCCCCAAAGCAATGGTGGAATCTGAACTACTTAATGGTAAATTGAACACAATACTGGAGGATTGGAACATGCGTTATCCAGGTTATTATATGTACTATCCAAGCCGTCGAGAATCATCTCCTTTGTTTCGTTTACTAGTAGACACATTAAAGCTTTATTAGGCTTTCTCATTAAGAGTTGAATAGCCACCGATTTTGTAGACACCTTTTAGTTAGATAAAATGGCTAATTAACGAGGTGCTTATGAGCAGTAAACGATACCCTGAAGAATTCAAAATTGAAGCAGTAAANNGATGTTCATCACAGTGGTTATTACGCATGGTTAAAGCAACCTACCAGTAAAACTGCCAAGAAACGGCAACAGCTTTCAGGATTGATTAAACAATTCTGGCTGGAATCTGGTGGAGTTTACGGCTATCGCAAGATTCACTGTGATTTGAAAGATGCTGGCGAAAGTTGTGGGATCAATCGAGTACATCGACTGATGAAAGCAAATGGTCTTAAATCACAGCGTGGTTATCGTAAGCCTAGAGCTTACGCTGGTACTCCGGCTGTTATTGCCGCAAACACTTTAGACCGACAGTTTAATCCAACTCAGCCGAACCAATTATGGGTGACTGATATTACCTATATTCGTACCAATGAGGGATGGTTGTATCTTGCTGTTGTAATCGACCTGTTCTCACGACTTGTGGTTGGTTGGTCTATGAAGTCGAGAATCACTACAGATCTGGTTTTAGATGCATTATTGATGGGCCTTGTGGAGAAGGAATCCAAAGAGCAAGGTCCTGATCCATTCTGATCAAGGTAGCCAATACACCAGTTATGAATGGCAAACATTTCTCAAGCATCATAATCTTGAAAGTAGTATGAGTCGGCGTGGAAACTGCCATGACAATGCTGTTGCCGAGAGTTTCTTTCAGTTATTAAAGCGAGAGAGGATCAAGAAGAAAATATATTCATCAAGAGCTGAAGCAAGATCAGATATCTTTGAATATATTGAGATGTTTTATAATTCAAAACGCCGACATGGTTCCAATGGTCAGCGTTCTCCATTAGATTATGAAAAAGCCCATCAGAAGATGGTTATGTGTGTCTAGAATTTTGGTGGCTATTCAAGTTATATTTTGATTTAATCCTTTTGATAAGCCTTAATTTAAAGTAATTCACGTTAATGTTAATAATGAAAAGATATATATTGAAGTCACAATTGATGCTGACATGAAATATATTCATACTTATACAAATTAATAATCATGGAAAAGTGCATCTCCTTATTTTTTTATCATATTACTCTTGGAGTCTTTCGCTGCAAGTTTCCTCAATATTATTAAATTCTTTTCATAATGTTTATTTCGCCCCTTGAGTAAATTAGTCAATCGTTGCTGGAATAAACACTCCTCAAGTGGCACTGTTGCAAATAGGCT
>DFCG01000048.1:0-3202 GCA_002367455.1 Acinetobacter sp. UBA3060
CACGACGGCCAATGCTTTAAAAGTGGTTTTTTCAGGAATAGAGTGATTAAACAGCCGGATCTCATCTTCGCGTCTTAAAAAACTGATTACGCTGATCACCACAATAATAAATGTTCCGATTTTGATGCCGCCCGCCGTACTTAAGGAGCCGCCCCCGATAAACATTAGAAATATGGTAACTAGAGTGGATGCATCACTCATTTGTTCCATTGGCAAGCTATGAAAACCTGAAGAGCGGGGAACGGTGGCATGGAACCAGGCATTCACGGCCTGATCGCCCAAACTCATGAGACCTAAGGTCTGTGGATTGGAAGCCTCCAATAGCCAAAGTACGATAAAAGCACTTAGGTTCAGACCCAGAATCGTTGAGAGGATTAGCTTGCTGTTAGTACTCAACTTACGCCAGCGCTTATGTTCTTTGACGTCCATCAGCACCAGAAAACCGATACCGCCAATGATATACAGCATACTGATGGTAAAGGTAATCAGATACTGTCCTGAAAAGCTCATCAAGCTATTTGGAAATAGTGAAAATCCACCATTATTAAAAGCGGAGACGCTATAAAAAGCTGCATAAAATAGTGCATCGCTAAACTGATATTCTTTGAGCCAAGCCAAAGTCAGAATCAGCGTGCCGATCGCTTCAAAAAACAGGGAGTATAAAAACACGGCTTTAATGGTAAAACTGACTTTCTTCAGGCTGGTTTGTCCAATGGACTCCTGTGCCATGACTTGTTGTTTTAGCCCCAGTTGCGGTGCCAGACTCATCACTGCCAGAATGGCAAAGGTCATAAAACCCAAGCCGCCGCATTGCAACAAAAACATAATCACGATTTGNNCGTCCTGTGTTGCTTTAAATCAGAACTTTTCATAGATGTTTAAAATATTTAGCAAGACGGCGCAAAGGTTCCAGCAATCCTTCAACCAGTAAAATATCGCCTTCCTGAAGAATCTGATTGGCATCTACGTGATATTGCAATGTAGATCCGCGTTTATGTAATAAGGTAGTGATTTCAGGAGCATGCTTCATCAACTGATTCAGTGGCGTACCATGATGATCTGCATGAATTTCAATTTTGACAATATAATGATCATCCTCAAGCGCCATATAACGACTGACCATCGGATAGCTTAATGACTGGGCCACCCGAACGCCCATATCTTCTTCAGGATGAATGATTTTTTCAACATTGAGATGGGTCAGAATCATGTGGTGGGATTTGGATTTGGCCTTCACCCAGATTTTCTTTACGCCCATATTTTTTAAGTGCAATACACATAGAATACTGGCCTCAATATCCTCTCCAATCGCAACGACAACGGCATCACAGCGCTGAATGTTCAGCTCATCGAGTACATGTTCATCGGTTGCATCGGCAATCACGGCATGGGTCAGCTGATCAGAAATGTTTTCGACATATTTTTTATTCAGATCGATTCCGATCACTTCATGCTTCAGGCTGATGAGCTGTGTGGCCACGGTCGCACCGAAACTGCCAAGCCCGATGACTGCAAATAATGCCATGGATTGTCCTTCTTTATCTTTATGTCATTCGTTATATCCGCTATGGTAATGAGAAGGCGATTCTTCAGCTATAGTTTTTAGGTAAAAATAGTACAGATCTTTGAAGTATTTACGCTTCTTTCATCTGAAGTACAGATTGAAAATTTGGACAGTCAGACATAACCTGACGATTTGCATATAAGGTTCCATAGCTGTTTTGGATGATGTATTCGAATTCATGATGATCATCCTTCATGATATTGAGTGTGGCTTGGCGTTTGAGTTGAGGATAAGTTTTTAAATTATCGATTGAGGCACAAGAAAAGTTTTTTACAAAAGCTGAAATTTTAGGATCTAATTTCACTTCTTTATAATGATTTAGAAAAATATAAACAAATTTGGGATACTGGTTGAGTATTTCTGAATGTGCCTCTATACCAGCGATGTTGCTGAGGTTATTTGCGGTTGCATTACTGGGAATATTTTTCATACTTGTTCGAACACGATCTTCTTCTTGATTTAATTTGTATGCTGGATAGCCGTATAAATAGACAAATAAAGTGGTGAGCAAAATAATAATAAAAGTGATATTCATGTCTTAAGGTTCTGTTTTTGTAATTATTTTTAATTTTAACAAGATTGGAAATTAATGGATAATTGGTGTTTTCATTCATGATACATTTTTAAATCTGCCTAGAATATCATCCTAAAAAAACCGCCTCGAAAGGCGGTTTATGTTTGAAAGAATTACTTCAAGAAACGTTGATAACCCAGATTATTGGTAATTTCCTGATATGGATAGGTAATGGTTTCGAGAGTTTCGATCAAGCCATCCGGATTCTGTTGTGCATCGGTTGCTTCAAGACCCACCAGAACACGTCCTTCAGCAGCGCCGTGGTTACGGTAGTGGAACAGGGTAATGTTATGGGTTGGGCCAAGACGTTCCAGGAACATCAGTAAAGCGCCAGGACGCTCCGGGAATTCCACGCGGAACAGGCGCTCATTTTCAATATCGGCATGACCACCAATCAGATAACGGATATGCAGTTTGGCCACTTCATCATCAGACAGATCATCAACGTCATACTGGAACTTTAAGGTTTCATAAATTTCCTGACGTTCTTTCTCGCCATTTTTCAGACTGATGCCGACAAAGACTTGCGCAGCAGAAGCATCGCTGGCACGGTAGTTAAATTCAGTAATATTACGACCTTGCAAGGCACGGCAGAAGCTCAGGAATGAACCTTTCTGTTCTGGAATGGTCACGGCAAAGATTGCTTCTTTTCGTTCACCCAATTCGGTACGTTCAGCGATATAACGTAAACGGTCGAAGTTCATGTTGGCGCCGCAGACAATCGACACCATGTTTTTCCCTTCGATGCCATGTTCAGCTACGTACTTTTTAATGCCGGCCAATGCCATTGCACCAGATGGTTCTACAATGCTACGGCACTCGTCATAGGTATCTTTAATCGCTGCGCAGACTTCATCCGTATTCACCAGCACCACATTCGGTTCCACGATAGGGCCTGAATTGTCCGACTTTTGTAGACGAATCACATCAAATGGTTTTTCACCAATTTGTGCCACCGCTGTACCATCAGCAAATAATCCAACAGATGGAAGAATCACACGCTCATTGGCTTCTAAAGCAGCTTTTAAACAGGCAGATTCGTCGTATTCCACTGGAATGACTTT
>DFCG01000048.1:3212-6600 GCA_002367455.1 Acinetobacter sp. UBA3060
CCATCTTCCTGGGCACGTTGAATCGCATATTTATTGGCAACATCAAATGAATCACCATGCAAAACCACTTCGCCACCCAGACGTTTAACCGCCTGCACCTTGATATCAGGCGTGGTTTTAGGCATCACAATAATCGCGCGAATACCTAGCTTTTTCCCTGAGAGTGCCACGCCCTGTGCATGGTTGCCCGCTGAAGCAGTAATAACGCCACGCTCCATTTGTGATTTCGGTAATTGACTAATACGGTTATAGGCACCGCGTAGTTTGAATGAAAAAACCGGTTGTAAATCTTCACGTTTAAAGCGGATGTTATTATTGAGTCGTTCGCTAATTCGTGGCGCTGCTTCGAGTGGAGTTTCGATTGCAACATCGTAGACCGTTGCTTGTAAAATTTGTCGAACCAAACGAGACAGCATGTTAATTTTCCATCTAACAGTTTAAAATAGGGGCTTATTGTAACAAACCACACGGCTTTGCGGTTTAAAAAAGCTGCAAAAGTCCAAAATAGTTGAGTGAAGCCATGAGTCTATATGCAACCCAAGATGAGAAAAAACAAGCAGCAGCCAAAGCCGCTTTAAAACACTTGCCAAAAGGGGGCATTTTAGGCGTAGGTACAGGCAGTACTGTAAACTTTTTAATTGACTTATTGCCTGAGCTGCAATTGGAAGCTGCGGTAGCCAGTTCAGAAGCAACTGCACAACGCTTGAAAAAACTCGGCATTGAAGTGGTAGATATGAACTCTGTCAGTGGTCTGGATGCTTATGTTGATGGTGCAGATGAAATTGATCGTCATATGCATATGATCAAAGGTGGCGGTGCAGCGCTGACACGTGAAAAGATTGTTGCCTCTATTGCAAAAAAATTTGTGTGTATCGTGGATGATTCTAAATGGGTTGGACAATTAGGGCGTGAGTTCCCGCTTCCTGTAGAAGTGATTCCAATGGCGCGTTCTGCGGTTGCGCGTAAAATTGTATCTTTGGGTGGCGATCCTGCTTATCGTGAAGGTGTGGTAACTGACAACGGTAACGTGATTCTAGACGTGTACAACCTGAATATTCTAAATGCGCTTGAACTGGAAAAAACCTTAAACGATATTCCGGGCGTGGTGTGTAACGGGATCTTTGCGATTAATAAAGCAGATATCGCCATTGTCGCGACGGATAACGGAATTGAAGAGCGTACTGCGGTTTAATTAAACTTTCTAGAAAAAATCCCTCTAAATCTCCCTGAGCGAAGTTTTAAAACACTGCTTTAAAAACAAGTGCAAGAAGGGAGACTTTTAAAAGCCCCTCTTTGAAAAAAAGGGGTTTGGGGAGATTAAAAAAAACTATAATGACCTTATCCGACCTACCCGAAATTCAAATCACCCGAAATGTCCGTTCAACACGGTTACGTTTGCGTGTCGATGCGACCCAGATTCGTCTGACAACACCGGTTTTTTGCAGCAAAAAACAGATACAGCATTTTATTGAACAATCTGAAAGCTGGCTGATTAAAACCTGGCAATCCCAGCAGGAAAAAATCGAAAATATTGACCGGACGCTACCGAGTGAGCTGCGGTTATTCAATCTAAAAGCAGCAGTAAAAATTTCTTATCACAGCCAGAAAAACAACTTTATTTTTGATCATGAAGATCTACAGCTTTGGATCAGTGACCGACATCCTGAAGAATATTTAAAAACTTTCGTGATTGCCTACGCAAAAGAACAGCTTCCTTCATATTTAAATCTTGTCTCACAGCAATGTCGGTTGCCTTTTAAAAACTGCAGTATTCGACAACCTAAAACCCGTTGGGGCAGTTGTTCTGCCAAGCATGACATTATGTTGAACAGCGCGCTGGTATTATTTCCTGAAGAGGTCACGCATTATGTCGCTGTCCATGAACTGGTACACACAAAGCATTTTGATCATAGTCCACGCTTTTGGGCAGAAGTTGCTAAGCATGATCAGCATTTCCAGCAGCATCGTATAACGCTGAAAAATACGCCGTTGCCATATTGGTGGGGTGCCTAAAACCATAATTAATAAGTCCATATAACTCTATTGAAATAGCCTAAGCAAATTAAAAGTTTCATGATCAAAATCGGACTTATCCTACTGATCAATTAAAAAACCAGCAAACCCCAGTGAAATGGTTTAGAAAACCTCAACTTCCTGTCATACTAGGCTGTATAAAGGAAACATTTATTTGAGGTAATCATCGTGATTTCAGTGGGTATTGTGGGTGGTACGGGTTATACAGGCGTTGAACTTTTGCGTCTTTTGCTACGACATCCAGATGTAAATGTAACAGCACTGACATCACGTACTGAAGCAGGTCGTCGTGTAGATGACATGTTCCCAAGCTTGCGCGGGCATACCAATCTTAAATTTTCTGATTTGAGTCTGGGTTTATTAAAATCATGCGATGTGGTGTTCTTTGCAACTCCGCATGGTGTCGCAATGAAACATGCCGAAGAGCTGGTTGCTGCAAATACCAAAGTGATCGACTTGGCGGCAGATTTTCGTTTACAAGATCTTGAACAGTTTGAAAAATGGTATGGCATGCAACATGCATGTCCAGAACTGTTAAAAGATTCTGTTTATGGTTTATCTGAGCTAAATCGTGAAGAAATTAAAAAGGCCAGTGTGATCGGGAATCCGGGGTGTTATCCAACTACAGTTCAGTTGGGTCTGGCGCCAGTCTTAAAAGCGGCTGAAGCATTGGTGAAACCTGAAAGCATTATTATCGATGCCAAATCTGGTGTATCAGGTGCAGGTCGTAAAGCCAGTCTGGGCATGATTTATTCTGAAAATGCCGATAACTTTAAGGCCTATGGTGTAGCGGGGCATCGTCATCACCCTGAAATTGTCGAAGCACTGGAAAATATCTCAGGTCAAAAAAATGTGTTTGATCATATTTTATTTGTACCGCATTTGGTACCGATGATTCGTGGTATGTTGTCGACCATCTATATCGATTTAACTAAAGCAGGCCAAGCAGCAGATTTACAAGCGCTATATGAGCAGTTCTATGCCAATGAAGCATTTGTGGATGTCATGCCGGCGGATAGCTCACCAGAAACGCGTTCAGTGCGTGGAGCGAATCAGTTGCGTATTGCCTTGTATAAGCCACAACCAACAAAACTGGTGATCCTGGTTGCACAAGACAATTTGGTAAAAGGCGCAGCAGGTCAGGCTGTGCAAAACATGAACCTGATGTTTGGTTTTGCTGAAGATGCTGGCTTAAATAATATTGGTTTATTACCATAAAAAACGTATTAGAACTTCACACACATTTAGATTTGGATTTAAATGTGTGTCTTGATTAAAGCAAACAAGAGATCAAAATGCCGAATAACGAGTCAAATACGACGCTTCCTCAGGAACCCGGTACTAAGAAACCATT
>DFCG01000177.1:0-229 GCA_002367455.1 Acinetobacter sp. UBA3060
AGTGGTGAAATGGTTTGGTGTCGGCTATTTATTGTATTTGGCTATTTTGCAATGGAAAGCACCTGTACAATCTATCGAAATTAAACATGAATTGGCGCGAAAATCGAGAGGGAAACTGGTACTGCATGGTTTCTTGGTTAATATCACTAATCCTAAAGCCATCGTATTTTTACTGGCCGTCTTGCCGCAATTTCTGGATTTGTCTAAGCCACAATGGATTCAGTATTTG
>DFCG01000177.1:339-5394 GCA_002367455.1 Acinetobacter sp. UBA3060
AACAACATAAAGATCAGGCGTTGCCATTTGGCATTTACACCTTCACTGACCGCCATGTCCGGATCAATCGCGATTTGAATCTGCGCTTGCCAGCTTTTATAGAGGACGGCTAAGGCCAGAATAATCACAATAGCAAAGGTGGGTAAGTCCGTCCAAGAAATCGTTAGTAGATCACCAAATAGATAGCTGAGAAGTTCCGGTCTTAAACTCGGTAAATGCTGAATGAACAATAATCCCGAGCAAAGCAGTGTTGCTGAACATAAGGCCAGCAAAGCATCATTGGGTAGGCGTGGATCATGCAGCACCCACAAAATACCTACCAATAATAAGGCAATAAAAGTGACTCCCATCCAGAGCGGTAAACTTAAAGCTCCAGCAATGGCAACACCGAGTAAAGTACCGTGTGCCATGGTATCGGCAAAGAATGACATACGCCGCCAGAGCATGAGACAGCCCAGCGGAGCAGTCAGAAATACCAACAGCGTTCCCATGATCCATGCAGGTAAAAGGAGTTGTAACCAATCCATCATGGTTTAAGCTTCCGGCTCGGGGTGAATATGAGGGCGTGAATCATGCTGACAGGGAGTGGCAGAATCGCCATGCGCGCAATGATCATGATGATGGTGATAGAACACTCGATTGGTGCCAAAAATTGCCTGATATTCGGGATGTTGCTGCACGCTTTCCGGCAGCCCACTACAGCAGATATGCTTGTTCAAGCACACGACTCGAGTCGTACCTTGCATCACCCATTGCAGGTCATGTGAAACCATCAGTACGGCACAGCCATATTTTTCCGGCAAGTTACGCACATATTCATACAGTTCAGCTTCGGACTGGATGTCCAGACCTTGCATCGGTTCATCGAGGACTAAAATGTCCGGCTGGCGTAATAAGGCGCGGGCCAATAGCACCCGCTGACGTTCGCCGCCAGACAACTGCTGAACTTTAGAATCTTGCAGTTTACTAATGCCGGTATCGCGAATAATTTCGGTTTTAATCTGGGACGGGCATTTTTCTAGTGCCAATAAATCTTTCACTCGTAGCGGCAAGCTATGGGATGGATTGAATTTTTGTGGCACATAAGAAAATTTCAGCTTGCGCGCAGTTTTGATTTCACCCGATTGTGGTTTCAGTATGCCCAGCATGACTTTAATCAAGGTCGATTTACCAGCACCATTGGGACCAATCAGCGTGACAATTTCTTTCTCTTGTAACGAGAAATCAATCGCTTTTAAGATATCGCGCTCATCGATTTTAACCCAGATCTTGGAGAGCTGAATCAGGGGAGAGGCACTTAAGCTTTGTTGCGGCACTGCTGACAAATTCCTGAAATTTCGATAATGCTGTGATGTGCCGTGAAGTCGTCCGAGCTGGCCAGTGCATCGAGTTGATCGAGCAGGCCCTGAGCCGACGCTTCTTTCACGGCTTTACATTCGGTACAGATTAAAAAAGCGGCCTGATGCCCTTCGCGCGGATGGCAACAGGGGATATAGGCATTGATCGAGGTCAGGCGATGAATCAGCCCTTTGCTTAATAAAAAATCCAGAGTGCGATACACCGTTGGTGGTGCTGCAGGACGATCACTGGCATTTTTCATTTGTGCCAGCAGATCATAGGCGCCCATCGGGCCATGCGCATTCAGAATGAGTTCCAGCACTTCTTTACGTAAAGGTGTAAGGCGTGCGCCGCTTGCTGCACAAAGACTTTCCGCTTCAGCAAGACGTTGTGCGACATTGGGATGGTCGTGCACGCCGTGCAATGCGTTGTGGTGTTCGTGCGAACAGGAACCCATAGTTCACCTCAAGTGCGAAACTGAAAATTAATAGATTTCAAATCTTAACATGAAGCGTTCTGAGTTTCGATTGGGCATAGGTATTTTTGTATTTTTGTTATATTATAACACTTCCTGATTTTATCGTTTTTAAGTGATTTCTACTCATGTTCCGTCTCCTTGCAATCAGTCTGCTGGCATTGTTCAGTACACTCAGTTGGTCACAAAGTCTGGTGGTGTCTACGCAGCCGATCTATCTGATTGCCAAGAAAATTACCCAAGGTGTGGAACAGCCGACTTTATTGCTGGCCAACCAAAGTGGACATGATGTGAGTCTGACTCCGGCGCATCGAAAAACTATTCAGAATGCAGGTCTGGTGATCTGGCTGGGTCAGGCGCATGAAGCACCCTTGGCCAAAGTGCTGAATGAAAGTAATAAAGGCATTGCACTGTTAGACTCGGGGATATTGACCACCTTGCCGATGCGTAATCCGCGTGGCGAGGCCTTAAAAAATACGGTAGACACGCATGTCTGGCTCGATCCGAATAATGCAGTGCGGATTGGTTTCTTTATTGCGGCGCTACGTTCGCAGCAATTGCCGGAGCATCGTGAACGCTACTGGAAAAATGCCCGTGACTTTGCACAAAACATGTTTGCGACGGCCCAGCGTTATAGTTCAAGCAACAAAGCCAAACCTTATTGGTCTTATCACGATGCCTACCAGTATCTGGAACGCCCGTTAAATTTAAAATTTATGGGTGCGCTGACCGATGATCCGCATGTTTCGCCAACCGTAGCCCAAATCAAGTTTTTACAGGATCATCGTCCACAGCGCAAAATGTGTCTGCTGGCCGAAGGTCATGCCAGTGAAAACCAGTACCGCAAACTCAATCCGGTACTGTTCCAGCATGTCGATGAAAGCATGAGCGGGGCAGGGGACTTTGTGCAGGCTTGGCAGCAATTGGCCGCCGAAACCCAGAAATGTGTACTAAATGCACGCTAATGATTTAAAAAATAGACAGATTTTGATTAGTTTAACAGCAGTGACCCGATTTAAAAAAACACGACTAAGGTCGGGAAAAGATTGCATGTTCAGGGGTGTAACTCTATAATGCCTGCGATTAAAAATAATCACCTGTTAAACTTGTCAAGCATGATTGCTGTGAGTGAATAAATAATGAGCCGAACTAGTCGCTTGATTGACCGACGATTAGCGAAAGCTTTGGTCCTCCTGCAAGCCTGTATGATCCCTGTTTCAGCCTTGATCGGCTGGGTCGTGAAAGACTCAACCGCAGCCTTGAGTGCAGCATTAGGTGCACTGGTATGTTGGCTCGCGACTTGTTATTTTTCGTGGCAATCGTTTCGAGCAGCAGGAGCCCGCGCGTCTAAACAAGTTCTTTCGAACATGTATAAAGGCTTGATGGGAAAGTTTGCCATTGTGATTGTTGGTTTCATTTTAATTTTAAGCAATGTTAAACCGTTGTCAGCGGTGGCGTTGTTTTGTGGTTTTATACTTGTTCAAGCCATGTCGTGGGTCGCTCCGTTTTGGGCGTCACGTCTACAAAAATGAGTATAAGCACAACAAGAAATTGAAAAGTTTTTCAGGAGCAGGCGAGATATCAAGCAGCACGCGATATTCGTTTGTTCTATTAGTTTTTTGACATTGACCAGGTGTGATTTATGGCTGCTGAAGAACATGCCCTTACTTCGACCGAGTATATCAAGCATCACTTGACCAACATGACCTATGGCAAAATGCCGGACGGTACGTGGAAATTGGCCGAGAGCGGCGCTGAAGCTCAACAGATGGGGTTCACTGCTATTCACTTGGATTCAATGGGTTGGTCTATCGGACTGGGTCTGATTTTCTGTTTGTTGTTCTGGTTGGTTGCGAAAGCGGCTAATGCTGGTGTTCCTACCAAGTTCCAGTCTGCAATTGAAATGATTATCGAGTTTGTAGATTCAAGTGTACGTGATACCTTCCACGGGAAGTCTCGATTAATTGCACCCTTAGCATTAACCATTTTCGTGTGGATTTTCCTCATGAACTTGATGGATTTGATCCCTGTTGACTTTATTCCTTATGTAGCTCAACACGCGATTGCTTCTATGCTGGGTGTAGACCCTCATCAGGTTTACTTTAAAATTGTTCCGACTACAGATCCAAACATTACCCTCGGTATGTCTATTTCTGTATTCTTCTTAATTATTTTCTATAGTATTCGTGAGAAAGGTGTTGGCGGCTTCGTTGGTGAGTTAGCACTGAACCCATTTAACCCAAGTAATCCAGTTGCTAAAGTGCTTTTAATTCCATTCAACTTATTGTTGGAATTGACTACTTTCTTGGCGCGACCAGTTTCATTGGCTCTACGACTGTTCGGTAACATGTATGCGGGTGAGTTAATCTTCATTCTTATCGCGTTATTACCGTTCTGGATCCAGTGGGCGTTGTCTGTGCCTTGGGCGATTTTCCACATTTTGATTATTACGCTACAAGCATTCATTTTCATGATGTTGACTATCGTGTACATGAGTATGGCAAGCGAAAAGCATTAATGGTATTGCCTAACTGTCAACGGATGGTTGGGCACACAATTTTTTAACTTAATTTGGTATAAAACCTAACCTCTGAGGAATTATCATGGAACTCACTTTAGGTCTAGTTGCAATTGCATCTGCTATCTTGATCGCTTTCGGTGCTTTAGGTACTGCGATTGGTTTTGGTCTTCTAGGCGGCCGTTTCCTTGAAGCTGTAGCTCGTCAACCAGAATTGGCTCCACAACTTCAAACTCGTATGTTCTTAATCGCGGGTCTTCTTGATGCTGTGCCTATGATCGGTGTTGGTATTGGCTTGTTCTTCATCTTCGCTAATCCATTTGTAGGTTAATCAGCTTAATTCCGAAATTCACTATTTGAGGAATTTGCAATGAATATCAACCTCACATTGTTTGGCCAAGCGATTGCGTTTGCGATTTTTGTCGCATTCTGCATGAAGTTTGTATGGCCACCACTAATCAATGCGATTAGTGAACGTCAGCGTAAAATCGCTGATGGCTTAAATGCTGCTGAAAAAGCGAAGGCTGACCTTGCAGATGCGCAAGCACAAGTGAAAGCTGANNCTGGTGCTGAGAAAATTCTTAGCCAGCAAGTTGATGCAGAAGCTCACAATGCCATGCTGACTCAGCTGGCTGCTAAACTTTAAGAGAGGCGGATTATGGCTGAACTCTTGACGTTGGCACGCCCATACGCTAAAGCAGCATTTGCTTACGCTTCTGAGCAA
>DFCG01000177.1:5556-7934 GCA_002367455.1 Acinetobacter sp. UBA3060
CGGCGATCTGGACACCAGCGCAACCGCTAAGAACGAAGGAACCATTGTTATGGTTTCCGACGGTATTGTGCGTATTCACGGCTTAGCTGACGCTATGTACGGTGAAATGATCGAATTCGACGGCGGCCTTTACGGTATGGCACTGAACCTAGAACAGGATTCAGTGGGCGTCGTTGTTTTAGGTAACTACTTAAGCCTTCAAGAAGGTCAAAAAGCGCGTTGCACAGGTCGTGTATTAGAAGTTCCGGTTGGTCCAGAACTTTTAGGCCGTGTAGTAGATGCTTTGGGTAACCCGATTGATGGTAAAGGCCCTATTGATGCAAAATTAACTGATGCTGTTGAAAAAGTAGCACCAGGCGTAATTTGGCGTCAATCAGTGGATCAACCTGTACAAACTGGTTATAAATCAGTAGATACAATGATCCCTGTAGGCCGTGGTCAACGTGAGTTGATCATTGGTGACCGTCAAACTGGTAAAACAGCAATGGCGATCGACGCGATCATCGCTCAGAAAAACTCTGGCATTAAATGTGTATACGTAGCAATCGGTCAAAAACAATCGACTATCGCTAACGTGGTACGCAAGCTAGAAGAAACTGGCGCTATGGCGTATACAACTGTTGTAGCAGCAGCTGCAGCTGATCCAGCAGCAATGCTGTATCTAGCTCCGTATTCTGGCTGTACAATGGGCGAATACTTCCGTGACCGCGGTGAAGATGCGTTAATCATTTATGATGACTTGTCTAAGCAAGCTGTTGCTTACCGTCAAATTTCATTGCTTTTACGCCGTCCACCAGGTCGTGAAGCGTATCCAGGTGACGTGTTCTATCTACACTCGCGTCTACTTGAACGTGCTTCTCGTGTATCTGCTGACTACGTTGAGAAATTCACTAACGGTGAAGTTAAAGGCCAAACTGGTTCATTAACTGCATTGCCGATTATTGAAACTCAAGCGGGTGACGTATCTGCATTCGTACCAACCAACGTAATTTCGATTACTGATGGTCAGATCTTCCTNNAAGATCATCAAGAAATTGTCTGGTGGTATCCGTACTGCTTTGGCGCAATACCGTGAATTGGCAGCATTTGCTCAGTTCGCTTCTGATCTTGACGAAGCAACTCGTAAGCAACTTGAACATGGTCAACGTGTAACTGAGTTAATGAAGCAAAAACAATATGCTCCATACTCAATTGCTGACCAAGCTGTTTCAATTTATGCATCTAACGAAGGCTACATGGCTGACGTAGACGTTAAGAAAATCGTAGACTTTGATGCTGCGTTGATTTCTTACTTCCGTTCAGAACATGCTGCGTTAATGCAACAAATCGATGCCTCTGGTGATTACAACAAAGACATCGAAGCTGCAATCAAAGCAGGTATTGAAAGCTTTAAAGCGACTCAAACTTACTAATTTCAACCTTTGTTGAATTTAGTGTCGGTTTGGTTCACGGAATCAACCTTCGGAAGCTCGCAAGGGCTTTCGAATACTAGGTTAAGCGTATGGCAAATTTAAAAGAAATTCGCGCCAAAGTAGCTAGTATCAAGAGCACGCAGAAGATTACTCGAGCGATGCAAATGGTAGCAGCTTCTAAGATGCGTCGTGCGCAAGAGCGCATGGCTCAAGGCCGTCCGTATGCCGAAAATATGCACCGTGTAATTGCTCATTTGGTCCAAGCGAATCCTGAATACAAACACCGTTATATGGTTGAACGCCCAGTTAAGCGCGTTGGCTATATTATTGTGTCTTCAGATCGTGGCCTTGCTGGTGGTTTGAACATTAACCTGTTCAAGAAAGTGGTTAAACACGTTCAACAGCAACAAGAGCAGTCAATTGAAGTTCAATTTGCTTTAATTGGTCAAAAAGCGGTTTCGTTTTTTAAAAACTACGGCGGTAAAGTGCTTGGTGCGACGACGCAAGTCGGCGATGCCCCAAGTCTTGAGCAGTTATCTGGTTCTGTACAGGTGATGTTGGACGCTTATGATAAAGGCGAGTTAGATCGTATTTATCTAGTGTCAAACGGCTTTGTCAATGCCATGACTCAAAATCAAAAAATCGAACAACTTGTTCCTTTGGCTGCTGCTGAAGAAGACAAGAATCTGAACCGTCAATACGGTTGGGATTACATCTACGAGCCTGAAGCTGAAGAGCTTTTAAATGGCTTGTTGGTTCGCTATATCGAGTCTGTGGTGTATCAAGGTGTGATTGAAAACATCGCATGTGAGCAGTCTGCACGTATGGTCGCTATGAAAGCAGCGACAGACAACGCAGGCGAGATCATTAAGAGCCTGCAACTTATTTATAACAAGCTGCGTCAAGCCGCGATTACTCAGGAAATTTCTGAGATCGTTGGTGGTGCCGCTGCCGTTTAACATTATT
>DFCG01000113.1:0-44583 GCA_002367455.1 Acinetobacter sp. UBA3060
GACTGTGTAGGCCATGATCTGGATCAGTCAGAACTGTTTATTGTGGAAGGGGATTCTGCGGGTGGTTCGGCCAAGCAGGCGCGTGATAAGAACTTCCAGGCGATTATGCCAATTCGTGGAAAAATCCTGAATACTTGGGAAGTCTCTTCTGACGAAGTTCTAGCATCGCAGGAAGTACACAATATTGCGATTGCCATTGGCGTTGATCCGGGTTCGGATGACTTGTCTGAACTGCGTTATGGCAAGGTCTGTATCCTGGCGGATGCCGACTCGGATGGTTTGCATATCGCGACTTTGCTGTGTGCCTTGTTTGTGAAGCATTTCCCGACTCTGGTAGAAGAGGGGCATTTGTATGTCGCAATGCCACCATTATTCCGTATTGATGACAACAAAGATGTGCATTACGCTTTGGATGAAGACGAGCTGAATAGCATTCTGAAAAAATGCAAAGCCAAGAATCCGCAAATTACCCGATTCAAGGGTCTGGGCGAGATGAATGCCAGCCAGTTGCGTGAAACCACACTGGATCCAAACACGCGCCGTCTGGTGCAACTGGATCTGGATGATGCTCATCATACCGCAGGTTTATTGGATAAACTTTTGGCGAAAAAGCGTGCCAGTGACCGCAAAGACTGGTTGGAGCAAAAAGGTAATCTGGCAGATTTGGTGGTTTAAACTATCAAATTTAAGCAGTAAAAAATCCCGCAAGCGCGGGATTTTTTGTTTTAAAACAGTGCAAAAAATATTCAAGGTGCTGCACTTTATTTGTACATCATCTTCTATCTTAGTTTTGGCATATTTTGATTGGTCTTTATGCAACTTATTTAAAGTTGAGTCTGAGTTCTACATTGCAATAGGGCTTTAAGTCTTTTTAGTATGACTAAATACATGATTCATAATACAAATAATGAGATCAGTTAAAGTGAATTTTTTTATTTTTTGAAGCCTTGGCACAGAAATTGAATCACTCCATCCAGATGTACAACAAGACAAGCATGAAAAATGCACCATTATAAAGTTTGGAGAAAAATCTGATGTTCCAACGCAATTTATTTTCAAAAAGTATTTTAGCCGCAACCATGGCAGGGGCTGTTGCATTAACGGGGTGTTCAAAATCTGCTGAAAAAGCAGAAGCCCCGGGCGCAGAAAGCAAAGTCGCAGACAGCGGCGACACGATTAAAGTCGGGATCCTGCATTCATTGTCAGGCACGATGGCAATTTCTGAGACCTCACTGAAAGATACGGCCTTAATGGCGATTAAGGAAATCAATGATAATGGTGGGGTACTGGGTAAAAAACTGGAACCTGTGGTGGTCGATCCAGCATCTGACTGGCCACTGTTTGCAGAGCAAGCACGTCAGCTGATTACCCAAGACAAAGTCGCGGTAATTTTCGGTGCATGGACGTCGGTGTCACGTAAATCTGTCTTACCAGTGGTTGAAGAGCTGAATGGCTTATTGTTCTATCCCGTACAGTACGAAGGCCAGGAACAATCCAAAAATATTTTTTATACCGGTGCTGCACCTAATCAGCAAGCCATTCCAGCCGTGGAATACTTGATGAGCGAAGAGGGCGGTAAAGCGGAGCGTTTTGTTCTGCTCGGTACAGACTATGTGTATCCACGTACAACCAACCAGATTTTACGTGCTTTCTTAAAGTCTAAAGGCGTGGCTGATGCGGACATCATGGAAGAGTACACGCCATTTGGTCATAGCAACTATCAAACCATTGTCGGCAATGTGAAAAAATTCGCAGCTGGTAAAAAGACCGCAGTGATTTCAACCATCAATGGTGACTCCAACGTACCATTCTATCGTGAACTGGGTAATCAGGGCATTAAAGCTTCTGATATTCCAGTGATGGCGTTCTCGGTAGGTGAAGAAGAACTGCGTGGTATTGATACCAAGCCATTNNATGTGGAAGCAAGCCGTTGAAAAAGCAGGTTCTACAGAGGTCGATAAAGTCCGTGAAGCGATGGCAGGTCAGGAATTCAAAGCCCCATCCGGCTATACCTTAAAAATGGATGCGACGAATCACCACTTACACAAGCCAGTCATGATTGGTCAGATTCGTGGCGATGGACAGTTTGATGTGGTCTATAAAACGCCACAAGCCATCCAGGCACAGCCTTGGAGCCCGTACATTCCGAAATAACAGCTATCTTTTGCCTGCCACAGCCGTGGCAGGTGTCCTCTGATTTTTTTCTTACTCTCCACGGAAAATTTCCAATGGAATAGGGGTGAATATAATGAATATTCGCGTGAATATCGCCGCTATTTTTCTGGTATTTGTACAGGTTATTTGTGTGCAACTGGTATCAGCAGAACAATCCTCAAATAGCACTGCATTGACTGCAGCAATACAACAAGATGCAATCCAGCAATTTGTGCAAGGTGATTTTGCCCAGCGCCGTGCTTTACTGAAGCAATGGCCGGGCAGTATTGAGCAGTTAGATCAGCTTGCAGAATATGTTGAAAACGAGCAGCTTTATAGTGGGGCTAATGGTCAAACCTATATTTTAGAATCGGACGAAAAATTACTCAGCTATCCGAGTCTAGGCATCGTTGCAGATTGGCCGAGTGACTTATCACAAGTGACTTTGGTGAATACCTTGCGTAAAGCGCTCAACTTTGGTTTGGCACAAAGAAAACTCAAATCTGAAGATGCTTCCGAGCGTTTAGAAGCGATTGATATTTATGAAAGCAACTTGGCAGAGCTGAATGTTGCTCACATCAATGCCCTGTATTTGAACGAACAAAATAACAAAGTCAAAGCCCGTTTGGCCCAGCTTAAAGCGCGTCTGGATTATCAAGATGCAGATGTCTTAGTTAAAATTCAAGCGGCGAAAGCCTTGCAAGACTCCAATCGTCCCGATGTCTTGGCGATGATCGACAATGAGCTGACACAGCCGAATATCCATTCTGAGCTGAAAGCGGCTTTGCTTGAAGCGAAAAGCAGTATTAAAACCCGGATTCAAGCCAGTGAATGGACTGGGCATTTATTTTCAGGGCTGAGTACTGCGAGTATTTTACTGCTTGCAGCACTCGGTTTAGCCATTACTTATGGTTTGCTCGGTGTCATCAATATGGCGCATGGTGAGCTCATTATGATTGGCGCCTATACCACTTATGTGGTGCAAAGCCTGTTTAAAAGTTATTTGGGTAGCTATGTCGATTGGTACTTAATCGCCGCGATTCCTGCAGCATTCCTGGTAAGTGGGCTGATCGGCATGTTGATTGAACGTACCGTGATTCGTCCACTCTATGGTCGTCAGCTTGAAACTTTATTGGCAACTTTTGGTGTCAGCCTGATTTTGATGCAATTGGTACGCATGACTTTTGGTGCGCAAAATGTCGAAGTATCGAATATTTCATGGCTGTCGGGCGGGATCTCGATTACTCCAAGCTTGATGCTGCCCTATAACCGTATTGCGATTATTGTCTTTACCATTGCAGTGCTTTTGTTGTTGGTTTACCTACTGAATAAAACCCGTTTTGGCTTGTTTGTACGTGCGGTGACGCAAAACCGTCAAATGGCGCGAGCAGTCGGTATTCGTTCAAGCCGTATCGACATGATGGCCTTTGGTTTAGGTTCAGGTCTTGCAGGACTAGCCGGATGTGCTTTGGCACAAGTCGGTAACGTCGGGCCGGATTTAGGGCAAAACTATATTATTGATGCCTTCTTGGTGGTGGTTGTCGGTGGTGTAGGTCAGGTGTGGGGTGCAGTCCTTGCAGCGCTTGGTCTGGGTATTAGCGGTACAGCCTTGGAAATTGGCATTGGTGCGGTACTGGCAAAAATTATTCTCTTGGTGCTTGTGATTTTGTTTATTCAGAAACGTCCACAAGGTTTGTTTGCCATCAAAGGCCGTTTTGTGGAGTAAGCACATGAAGATCAGACAATTATTATCCGACAAACCGCATAGTGGCATTGCGATTGCCGTGTGCTTTGCCATCTTATTGGCATTGCCATGGCTACATTTATTACCTGCCGATTCAACCCTGCATTTATCTGCTTATTGGGTCACCTTGATTGGCAAAATCATGTGTTTGGCTCTGGTGGCATTGGCTCTGGATTTGGTCTGGGGCTATGCTGGGATTTTAAGTCTGGGACATGGTTTGTACTTTGCCCTTGGCGGTTATGCCTTTGGGATGTACTTAATGCGCCAGTCTGCAGGTGAAGGCATTCCTGACTTTATGCGTTTCCTGAGTTGGACGGAAGTGCCATGGTTTTGGGTGGGGACTGAATACTTCCTTTGGTCATTGGCACTTGTGGTTTTAGTGCCGGGCATCATTGCGTTTATTTTTGGTTTCTTTGCTTTTCGCTCGAAAATTAAGGGCGTGTATTTCTCAATTATTACCCAAGCGATGACCTTTGCGGCAGCCTTATTGTTCTTTCGCAATGAAACCGGCTTGGGTGGCAACAATGGCTTTACCGGTTTTAAAACTATTTTAGGTATGGATATTACTTCCGCATCGATGCGGGCAAGCCTGTGCTTTATCACCGCATTGGTACTGCTGCTCTGTTTTGTTGGGTTACGTCATTTAATGAATAAACCTTATGGCCGTGTGTTGGGGGCGATTCGTGACAGCGAAAATCGTCTGCAATATTTGGGCTATCGCACGCTTTGGTACAAGCTCTCTGCTTGGGTGCTTTCTGCTGTGATTGCAGGGATTGCAGGCGCGCTGTATGTGCCGCAAGCAGGCATTATTAATCCAAGTGAAATGAACCCGGTGAACTCGATTGAAATGGCGGTGTGGGTGGCAGCGGGTGGTCGTGGCACTTTAATTGGCCCACTAATTGGTGCAGGTGTCATTAACGGGGTAAAAACCTATTTCACCTCGGCTTATCCTGAAGCATGGTTACTCATTTTGGGTGCGCTATTTATTGTGGTCACCATTTTCTTACCGAAAGGCATTATTGGTCTGTTTGACCGTTTTAAAAAGGAGCGTAGCGAATGAGCGAAATCCTGCAACCGCATGGTGGTCATGCTTCTGAAGGCTATGGTCGTCCAAAAGAACAAGGCGCAGACTTTACTCACGGCATAGCGCTGTATTTAGAAAAAGTCAGCGTCTGGTTTGATGCTTTTCGTGCCTTAAATGATTTGTCGCTCTACATTGAAGAAGGGGAATTACGCTGCATCATCGGGCCGAACGGGGCAGGGAAAACCACCCTCATGGATGTGATTACCGGTAAAACGCGACCAACCGAAGGCACAGCATTTTTTGGGCAAAACTACGATTTAGCCAAAATGAGCACTGAACAAATTGCGGAAGCAGGCATAGGGCGCAAGTTCCAAAAACCGACCGTGTTTGAAAATTTCACGGTCATGGAAAATCTATTACTCGCTGCACCGAAAGACAAACGTGTGAAAAAAAGCCTCTTTAGCAAGCTTGATCCGGATGCACAAAATGCCTTGGATGAATCCCTCACTCAAATTCGTCTGCAAGAGTTCATTAATAAACCTGCTGGCTTGCTGTCACATGGTCAAAAGCAATGGTTAGAAATCGGNNGCAGAAGGCACATTGGCAGAAGTACAAACCAATGAAGATGTCATTGAAAAGTATTTAGGACGTTAAGGAGACCGCGATGTTAGAAGTCAAAGACGTCAATCAGTTTTATGGTGGCAGTCATATTTTACGTGATGTGTCGTTGACTGCACCTGTGGGTGAATGTTCGGTGGTGCTTGGGCGCAATGGGGTGGGGAAAACCACGCTCCTTAAATGTCTGATGGGTATTTTACCGATTAAATCCGGACAGATTTTGCTGGATGGTAAAGACATATCCAAGCTCGGTCCTGAACAGCGTGTACGTGAAGGTTTGGCTTATGTGCCACAAGGTCGAGATATTTTTTCAACGCTGACGGTGGAGGAAAACATTCTCATTGGTATGGCGAAATTTAAAGGAGCAAAGACACGCAAAGTGCCTGAGCATTTGTATGAAATTTTCCCTGTCTTGGAGGAAATGAAGCACCGCCGTGGCGGAGATTTGTCCGGTGGGCAGCAGCAGCAGCTTGCCATTGCACGTGCACTTGCTTCTGAACCGCGTGTGCTGATTTTGGATGAACCGACTGAAGGCATCCAGCCATCCATTATTAAAGACATTGGCCGGGTCATTCGTAAACTGGCGGATGGTGGTGAGATGGCGATTGTGCTGGTTGAGCAGTTTTATGACTTTGCTGAAGAACTTGCCGATGGATATACCGTAATGGCACGCGGGCAAGTCGTTGCACAAGGTGTAGGTAGTGAAATGCCGGAGAAAGGCATTCGGGAGTTGGTGGCAATTTAATTTCCCTCACCCTAACCCTCTCCCTATGGGAGAGGGAAACTCTCTTTAGATTTTTAATAGTTTTAATAAATACTCTTCAATCTGAAATTCTAACACTCGCTCTTTATCAAAGGCTTTATCTAACCATGATGTAGTCCAACCTTTTTCACTCATTTTGATTATATCGGGATGATCAAGTCCAATTAGTTCATCAGACTCAAAAAACATGTAAATTTCAGATATAGTTTCAATGTATTTTTCTGAAAGTGTATCAAAATATTCATTATTTTGGATTTTGCTTAAACGATTTAAAACCTTTTCCAAATTAACCATACTATGTCCTAATGACTCTAGTAAATTTTGATAGTTAGCAGGTATCGGATTCAAATAATATTCTGATATAAGTAGAAAATTATTATCTTTTTCTGTTTCATAATTGAATTTGTTAACGATTTTAAAATTCAATGCAGAGACTTCATGTACAGTATCTAATGCATCTAAAACAAAATCTCGTTGTAGGCTTTTATTAAACTGTTTTTTTCCAAGAATGAAGTGCAAATACTGCAACAATCAATGTGCCTAAGCTAGTAATAAAACTACCTAATGTGAGTAAGTTGGAATCCAAATTTTTAGCTCTTAAAATTATTTTTAGTCATTTGAGTATATAACAAAAAATAATTAGGCTAGATATAACTTCTTCTGAAGTTTCAATAGTTTGATTGAATTGAAAAATTACAATGATATTCACTTCCAATCAGATCCACCATTGCAAAATCACTCAGAGTGTCTAAGCTCAAAAGCGCTACTCCACTTTTAAGTATGCACCCTCTGCCGAGACATTATGCCCAAAACCACAAGACATCGGATTGCTGCTATTCACCACAATCTGTTGCCCAGATTGAGCGCTAAACTGAAATTTCAAATCAATTTTGCAATCTTCTACGCTGTAATTGGTCTGAATTTTATTCAGTGGCATGCGGGTCGAAAAGCCTCCCAGATTAGGACCATAAATCAGACTGCGTAAACCCATATAGAATCCATTAAACTCAATCTGGTAGGCATTCGAAGTCCGTTTAACTTCCATCGTATTCCACTCACCAAAACCTGCATAGCGGACATATTTCCCTGCGAGATTCTTCGGTTTTTCTGGTGCAGGCAACTGTTTTAGGTTGAACTGGCTACTTTGGGCTTTAGGATAGACAGAAAACCAGGCACGTGCCCACTGCGGATTTCCAAGCTTGGCATAACTTAAACCGACATTATTAAATGCCGTGGTGATATCACGTTCAGAAAAAGCTGTACCGCCGTCTTCTACATTCATCGCACAAAAGGACGACCAGGCCGCTTGCTGCTTGAATTGTTCTATAGCCTTTTGATATTGTTTTTGGTCGTAGAATTTCTTGCCATTATTTGCATAGTTTTGGACTTGGCTACAGCCTGAATGCAATTCTTTTTCGAACTCTGAATCAGCAAAAGTGAGCGTACTTAAAATTAAAAGACCGATAGAAAATAGAGATTTATACATGGTGTTATTCAGTATGAGTTTGAGCTGAATAAAACATAGCCACTAGTATAAGTAAATAGAATATCTGTTTTGATCAAATTAGTAATGAGCTAACGCTAAGAAAATAGACCAAGAGAGAAATTTAAAATAAGACTGAATCAAGCCAGATCCAGATTGAGTTGTAAGAGGACTAAATCACGCCATTGCCCAAACTTCTGTCCGACTTGCGGCATATAGGCAGTTTGAACGAAGCCCAGTTTTTCATGCAGACGAATCGATGAAGTATTTTCAGAATCAATCGCCGCGACCATGATATGCAGTTTCTGTACTTGAGCCTGTTCAATTAAATACTGCAATAATTTAGAACCNNTGAATACTACGAAACTGATCATAACAGGCATAGCCAGCAACGACCTGATTTCGAGTATCTTCAACCACAAAAACCGGAAAATTCTGATTTTTAAGCTGCTTAAACCAGATCTTGAAATAGTTCAGATCAAAGGCTGTTCTGTTCCAGGTCGCAGTACCATAGAGTACTTCCTGATTATAAATCTCGAGAATGGTTTCAAGATCATGTTCGGTCGCAGGGCGAATGTCAAAATCAGGCATATTCTTGTTCTGTAGGGTTGGGCTGAAATCACAGTTAAAAAAAAGCAGAACCGAAGTTCTGCTTTTGATCATACATCAATTAGAAATGGTATTTAACCAATACGCTAACATCATTTTGATCTTTGTTTGAACCGTATTTATTATTCCAAACTGAATGTTCAACACCCACATAAAGTTTAGTGTCTGGAGAAATGTGTTTACCTACATTCCATTTGTATTGACTGGTCCAGTTTAATTCGCTTTTGTGATCAGAACCTTCAGCAGTTGACCAATCCAGGAATGCATCTGCAAGGAATTCTTCACCGCCAATTTTAAATGGAACGGCATAGGTGATGGTCATTTGATAATCATCTTTCTGAAGCTCATTTTCAGCTTTGTAGAAGTTGATATTTGCATATTGTGTATATGGAATATCTAAAGAGAAACCAATACCGTATAGGAAGTTATCAAAGTTACTGCTATCTGCTTCCCAAGTGGTTGCAACTAGCACATCTTTAACAGGACCAAAAGACAAATCTTTACCTGTTACTTCACCTAAGCTTAAACGTGGTGCGAGTTCGAAGTAAGTTGATTTCGCATCTGCATCCGTACGCGCACGGTCTACAAAGAAGAATACATCAGCATATTTAACTTTTGCTGCATATTCTAAAGTCACAGTAGTTTGTTTTTCTTCAGGTGAGAACACTTGTTCGTAGTTTTCACCATAAAGACCTGTAACGCTAAAGTCCTGCCAAACTGGTTTTGCTTGAGCAAATACAGCAGTTGAAGCCAATGCACAAAGTGCTGCAAGTTGTGTAAATTTCATTTAAATCTATCCCCCCGAGAAAGCAGAATAAGCATACAGATTAATAAGTAAAAATAAAGTTAAAAGTGATCGCCGACTTAAATATATTTCAGCCCTCATGAGTTAAATGCAGACGATCATCTTCCTCAGTTTTCATTGTCTTTCGCTGATGCTTTTCTAAAGCATTATTTTTTAAATAAAGTTGAATATATAGCGCCTTAAAAGGCTGAATGTAGGACTAAAAATATAAAATCACTTCAATTCAGGATGATGAGTTTAGAAAACCAGTAAAAATAGGGGGAATATACAGACTGTTTAGCAATTAATTTGAGCCTGAGGCTGAACAGCTTTGTTCAGTTTGTGTAATGAGGTTAGTTTTAAAATCTCAAATGACGGTCGTTTTATAAGCCTGTTCTTAGTCTCTTCAAGTGAGATTGAACGGTCTTATATTTCAATTGAAAATCATTTTTGTAGGTTGTTATTTTCGAATGATGAAAGAGGATTTTTCCTGGTTCTGCAAAAGCCACTAAACAATGATAAAGCATATGATCTCTTCTAGCCTGCAAGGCTGACTAGACGCAGATCTTATAAAAAATTATTAAATAAAAGTGAGCTAATTTCGATAAAAAAATACTTTTAATTCCTCTTTTTTTAAGCTTTTTGATTGGGTGTTATTTAAGCGATTTATCTGCCTGACCAAAAAATTATTTCAAATTAAATCGTGTGAAAGGTTGTGAAATTTCCGTTTGAAAAATCCTGCATTTTTGAGCTAAGTAAGCAGTTGTCACAATGGATTATTCTTTTGCTAAAAAACCAAAATATCACTTGCATATTTCCAAGATACAGCCGATATTCAAGATATAAGGACACGATTCTGCAGACTCAAAAATGTGTTCATCATTCAAAATGGAGGGTGTGATTCCAATCATTTGAAGAAGTGAAATGCGATGCGAAACAGCAAGCTACAAACGTGCCAAGATAAAACATTTTGCACTCAAAAGTTACAAAGATTGAGGATGGTAATATATGAATATTGAACTTCGTACCGATAACCACATTCAGAATAGTGATCGTTTAATTACTTATGTACGGGAAGAATTAAATCAAGAATTCCAGCGCCACAGCGAACGTATTACCCATTTTTCAGTCCATCTCAGTGATGAAAATGGCGCCAAAGGCGGCGATGACGATATTCGCTGTATGATTGAAGCGCGTCCTGCAGGCTTGAAACCTGTCGTAGTTAATCACCGTGGTCATAATGTCGATACTGCGATCCATGGTGCAATTGACCGACTGAAACGTAGTCTGGAACATGTGATCGAGAAAAAAGACAATGTTCGTCCTGGTGCTCTTGACCTAGCAGACACAGATACTGCGGATATCGAAGAGTAAGCCGAACCGATTTGAAAAAGCCCTGCGGGGCTTTTTTCGTATTAAACAAAAATATAGTTATGAGAAGCACAACAAATCCTGCTTTATTCGGCATAATAGTCGAAAACGAATCAAAGTGAGCTCCATCATGTTAACTGCGCAACAACAGCTTTTTGTGCAAGCACTCGAAGAATTAAATCTGGACCAGGTCAAACAGCTGCTGGCAGATGGACTCAACCCGAATTTTATTGATCATGACAAAGGTCCAGTGATTTCGGTCTGGTCAGATGGCCTGTTCAAATGGTGGGAAGAGGTGTGTGAGCTGTATGAAGCTGGTACACCACTTTCAGAAGATGAGAAACAGGCA
Organism: Acinetobacter sp. UBA3060; assembly: GCA_002367455.1. Lineage (GTDB taxonomy): Bacteria > Pseudomonadota > Gammaproteobacteria > Pseudomonadales > Moraxellaceae > Acinetobacter. The sequence continues at coordinate 10,900 of DFCG01000113.1, forward strand.
CGTTTGGCGGTACATTTACAGATTCTGGAAGAACTGATCCAGGCCAAAGTGAATCTGCATCTGTGGGATGCAGAAGAAATTTATGGTCCGCTCTGGGATGCCGCAAGTGCCGCATGCGCGCCTGCCGTACAGCGTTTACTGGATGAAAAAGTCGATCCAAATAGCAAAGATGAAGATGGCATGACTATTTTATCTTCNNTGCTTCGCAAGCATGGCGCAAAAATGACCAAAGAACTCAGTTAAATTTTAATAAAGAGCTCCAACATGACAACATTAAAAACCTTGGGTTTGATTGCACTGGCCGGTTGTAGTGCACAGCTTTTCGCAGCAGATTTTGAATTTGATCGACCAGGTGAGGGTCTGAGTACTGGAATTACGCCAGTCGGAAATGTCGCTTGGGAGCAAGGCTTGCCTACAGCGCGTTATAGCAAGTCGGGCGATCAGACCGCGACCACACTCAGTGCAGATATGTTGTTACGTACCGGACTCAGTGATGATCTGGAATTGCGTTTAGGTTGGGCTGGCCCGACCTGGACCCAAGTGAAATCCAATGGCCAGACCGAAGAAGATGATGGTCTGGGCGATGTCAGTATTGGTCTGAAAAAGGCCATTGATCTGGATGATGACAAACTCAGTATGGCTTTGCTGGCCGAAGCCATCATTGCAACAGGCAATACCGGTTTCACTAATGAAGAAGATATTTACAGCTTAGGTTCTGTCGTGTCGTATCAATATAATGACTTGGTCAGTACCGCATTGACCATGCGTTATGAATGGCAGGACAGCAACTGGGCAGTGTCTGCGATTCCTTCTCTAGGCTACCGCATTACTGATCGCTGGTCAGGTTATTCTGAACTGATTTACCGTAAAGCTGAAAGTGTCGATAATCAATACGCGCTCGGTACCGGGGTTATGTATGCCTTAAACGACCGTGTCCAATTGGATGCGAATGTCGGTGTAGATCTGGATGGTGCAGATCGAAGTTACTTCTCAGGCTTAGGTTTCTCTGTGCTGTTCTAAGTTATTCAACTCACAGATGATGAAATACTCGCAGTTCCCGACCTGGGGGAAAATGCTTGTCCTGGTTATTTTGGGAAGCACCTTGTTCAGCAGTCCTGCTCAGGCGGAAACTGCATTGTTGTCTGCCGAGCAGGCTTTTCCTGTGAGCGTGATCTCCACCAGTCAGCAGCAGGCTGAACTGAGTTGGCAGATTCCAGACAACTATTATCTGTATCAGCATAAAATTGAAGTCCGGCAGGGCAACCAACCGGTGTCGTTTGAGTTGCCACCCGCTGAAGATTTATATGATGATAACTATGGACATACCCAGGTTTATTATCAGCAGTTAAAGTTTCAAATTCCGACTCAGGCGGGGCAATCCTATCAGGTCAGCTGGCAGGGCTGTGCCAAAGACCGGATCTGTTATCCGCCACAAACCATTCAGTTCAAGACCGATTTGTCTGGTCTGGTGCAATTTGAAGCTACCGGATCAGGAACAAAGCGTTTACTCGATCTGAATACTTCATCACTGCAACACAATACCCTGTTTAATACAGTGGATTCCTCAGAATCTACAGCAGATGAAATCTCTGCATCAGCCAACACACAAACTGAACCCTATGCAGCACAAGACCAGAAATGGTCAGCCCAACTGCTTGAACGCTCTTTGGGCTATGGGCTTTTGCTGTTCTTTGGCTTAGGCATTTTACTGGCTTTTACGCCGTGTTCCTTGCCGATGCTGCCGATTCTGACCTCGCTGATTGTACGAGATAGTAAAGGCCTGAAAGCCTGGATGATTGCACTGACTTTTGTCAGCAGTATGGCCGCTGTCTATGCAGTACTTGGCCTAATTGCATCTTCGGCCGGCCTGAATTTTCAGCGCTGGTTGCAGCAACCTGGGACTTTAATTGCTTTTAGTGTGCTATTTGTCCTGTTTGCCCTGAATCTGTTTGGCCTGTTTGAAATCAAACTGCCGCAACGTCTGGTTCATCGTCTGGATCGGGCACAGGCCATGCAGCAGGGAGGTAGTCTGGTCAGTGCGGGCGTTATGGGCATGATTTCGGCGCTTCTGGTAGGACCATGCATGACCGCACCACTGGCAGGTGCATTGTTGTTTATTTCCCAGACACAAAGTCAGTGGCAGGGGGCTCTGTTGCTGTTTACTCTGGGTTTTGGGATGGGCACGCCTTTATTGCTGGCCAGTATTCTGGGGGCACGGATTCTGCCTAAAGCTGGGCACTGGATGAATCAGATCAAAGTGCTCTTTGCCTTTATCATGCTGGCGCTGGCGCTGTATTTTATTCGCCCACTGATTTCAGAAGCCGCTTTACAATGGTTATCCCTAGCTTTGGGTATGACCTTCGTGGCTTATGTGCTGTTCCGGATTTTCTGGCATCGTACCGGTTTGAGATGGCTATATATCCTGTGTCTGGTACTGGCCGTGCCCTATATCGCTTATAGCCAATATCAGCACAGTCAGCGTTTTTTTGTGGAGCAGGCGAGCACAGAAGCCAAGTGGCATGTGGCACGTAGTGCAGCAGAATTTCAGCAGATTTTGGACAGGGCACCACAAGGGCAAAAGATTATTATTGATGTCTACGCCGACTGGTGTGTTGCCTGTCAGCCGATCGAACATCGTATTTTAAAATCTGCAGCGGTACAGCAGGCGCTTGCGCCATATTTCCTGATCAAGCTGGATTTAAGCCAATATAATGTCTCTCATCAAGCGCTGTTAAACCAATGGGAAATTCTCGGGCCGCCGACGTATTTATTCTTGAATGCGCAGCAGCAGGAAATTAGGGGTTTACGTTTAACCGGTGCTTTTAGCGAGGCAGAATTGCTGGCACAGCTGCAAGCACTGGCTCAAAGTGAAAATCCATAATTTAGTTCTTAAAAAAAGCTGAACCCGTTTAAGAAACCTGCATCTGTACTGGCACCGGTTCAGCATAAGCTTTGACCAGATTACGCCCACCGGCTTTGGCCTGATAAAGCGCCTGATCAGCCTGACTCAATAACTGCTGCGGGCGTAATTCCGCGCTAGAAATGGCAATCCCGAAACTGGCGGTCACCGGAATCAGCTCATCCTCATCACTGAAAATCTGCAATTGCTGAATGGCGATGCGGCAGCGTTCAGCCACTTGTTCGGCTTTTTCCAGACTGGTATTTTTAAGCACCAAAATAAATTCTTCCCCGCCAAAACGGCCGACTACATCACTTTCGCGCAATTGCTGATTCAGCACGGCACTCACTTCGACTAAGGTTTCATCACCCTTATGATGGCCATAGTGATCATTAATTTTCTTGAAATGATCCAGATCTAATAGCACTAAAGCATAATTGGGAGTGGCTGCGGCATTCAGTTTATCCAGACATTGGTTGATACTACGGCGGTTAAACAGATTGGTGAGCGGATCAATCTGGCTCAGCTGTTTGATCAGCTGCTCGCGATGACGCCATTGACTGAGCAGAATCTCGAATAACACCATGCAGACGGCCAGAATTGGCAAAATGAAATACAGCATCGATAACAGCCAGAAACCATTATAAAAAAGCTTGTCATCGATATTAAAGAGCGGTGAATAAGGTAATTGATGACTGAAACTTAAATAGGCACATCCGCCCAGAAAAATGGAGGCAGGAATCAGCATGCTATACACCAGCGTGCGATGAAACAGCACCAGACCGACCATAATTAAGCAGACGTAAGCGGTGGTAGCGACCGGACTGATCACGCCGACAATATAGGCATCCCGGCATAGCGAAACCACAAAGGTGCCGACTGCCAGATAGGGTAGATAACGTTCCACCAGACGGTTGCCCTGAAATTTATAACAAGGATAAATCAGTAAGGCTAAAATCAATAAAAAACTGCCGTTCAGCACGACTTGTGAATGAACCCGTTCAATCTGTACATATTGCCAATACTCAGGATTGAATAAAACAAAGAGATCCCAGCCGAGCCAGGTCAGATGTACACCGCATCCCAAAGTCAGCATCAGGATGCATTTCTTCAGGATACGCCAGTTCATCACGACTTCATCTTCGACCAGATATTTCTTGATTCTGTGTCTTAGCACTTTTTCTAATACAGGCGATATTCGCTTCATGGTCCCGGTCTGACTTTAATTGTTATGGCAGATTTTTTAAGACTTATTGGATATTTATAGCTTTATTTACACAAGATAACATAAGTTTGAATGCTTGATAAACAACAATATTTAAAACATTTTTGTGATTTAGTTGATATCTGATCTGCTCATTCTTTGCCTATAGCATAAGTGATCTAGGCTATACCAAAGGGTTCTAATCAAAATTAAAGAGGTTAAGAGGCATACAGTTTTGTTCTAAATTCAGGATGATGTGTTTTATTTGTGCTAATTATTTCAATATGGTCAATCGTTAAAATGGCTGCATTGTTAGAAACAACCAAAGATAAAGAGCGAAGCCATGAAAGTTTTACAGATTGATTCCAGTATTTTAGGAGATGCTTCTATTTCGCGTCAGTTGACTCAGGCCGTGGTGGAACAATTGCAGCAAAAATATGCTGAGGCCATTGAAGTTGAGTACCTGGATCTGGCAGCACAGCCTATTCCCCATCTTACTGCCGAAATTTTAATGGGCCAGAATGCAGAACAGACGGCATTGGGCGAGGAAATTTTAGATCAATATTTACAGGCTGATGTCGTGGTGATTGGTGCAGCGATGTATAACTTCGGTTTGCCATCAACCCTAAAAGCCTGGATTGACCGGATCTGTGTCGCGGGACGTACTTTTAAATATACCGAACAAGGTCCTGTGGGTTTGGCGGGCAATAAGAAAGTGTATATTGCCAGCAGCCGTGGTGGTGTCTATGGCGAGCAAAGCCCGGCTGATTTTCAGGAGGCTTTCCTGAAAACCGTGTTTAACTTTACCGGTGTGAATGATATCGAAGTGATTCGTGCTGAAGGAGTGAACATGGGCGAAGCGGTTAAAGCCCAAGCATTGCAAACTGCATTGCAGCAAGTTCAGGCCATTTAAAACCTAAAACCTCTTTTCAAAGGGTCAGCTACGGCTGACCTTTTTTATATGCTAAATCATGCTTAATCTCGGTCCAGACGATGGGCAAATTCTGCAAGATCGGTCAGCGCCTGTTTGGCTTCATCGAACCAGGCACTGAACATCTGGAAGTTGTGCCACATGCCGGTATAGAGTTTAAATTCGACCTCGACACCCGCCTGTTCCGCTTTTTCTTTAAAACGACCAGCATCATCCAGCAGAATTTCCTTGGAACCTACCTGAATATGAATCGGTGGCAAGCCGGCTAAATCGGCAAAAAAAGGAGAAACTTCCGGATCACCACGATCAATCGAACGCGGCACATAATATTCAATCCCGGTTTGAACCGTTTCCAGAGACAGCAGGGCATCATGCTTCTGGTTATAACGTAAAGATTCACTGGTCAACGTTAAATCCAGCAGTGGAGACAGCAGAATCAGACCGCTGACCTGTGGCAGACTTTCCTGCTGTATTTTGAGTGCCAGCGCCAAGGCCAGATTGGCACCGCAAGAATCGCCGGACAGAATAATATCTTTGGCCTGAACACCTTGATCCAGTAGCAGATTATAGACATCAAACAAGGCTTCNNTTCGAGCCGCAATTTGAGTCATAAAGGCACGATGGGTATTTAAAGAACCTAAGTAAAATGCGCCGCCATGAATATGAAAAATCAGCTGGGTCGATTCCTGCTGCGGCTTAATTTCTTCCGCGCGCAGTCCGGCCAATCGAAGCGAGCGAATCTGTACCGTTTTATCCTGAGGGAAAAGTTTGCACATCTGTTCCAGTGCAATGCGCATCGAACTCGGTGGAAGACTGAATCTGCTCGGGGCACGAATGGCCGTTTTTAAAAAGCTTTCTGTAATTAATTGTTTCGTTAGCGGGCTTATCTTCATCTTCCTTCCATCTTTTTGTGCTTTTATTGATCGTGTAGATTATTTACCAACCATATTTACAAGGTTACACTAAATAGTCACACCTAAAAATTGAAAAATTGTTGTGACTTTTTAATACTACATGGGTCTATTTTCAGACTAAGGAAATGAAGAAAAATGAAAAAAATAGCGCTTACGTTAGGACTACTAGGCTTATCTGCACTGGCTAATGCCGCGGATCCTTTAAATGGCACGGTATGGAAAACCATTGATGATAAAACCAAGCAGCCTAAGGCCATGGTTAAATTCACTGAACAAAAGAACGGCACTTTGTCAGCTAGTATTCAGTCTGTGTTAACTCCAGGTGAAGAAAATGCCTGCAAGAAATGTGAAGGTCCATATCACAACAAATCTCTGAAAGGCCTGACCATTGTTAAAGGTCTAAAAAATGCTGGCGGGACTAGCTATGACAGCGGTTCGATCCTGGATCCGCAATCTGGTAAAACCTATAAGTTGAAAGGCCAGCTAGCAGACGGTGGCAAGAAGCTTGAGCTACGTGGTTTTATCGGCGTAGCGGCATTGGGTCGTAACCAGACCTGGATTCGTGCCAACTAATTTATTTTAAGTAGGTTTACAAAAGCCTGACCAATGTCAGGCTTTTTTTATGAATACAATTTAGAGCAAGAGATTAGTGATCCAAGCCACGATAAGCTATTTCATCAAAACCGGCAATAAATCCTGTAGAGGTTGCCAAGATTGGACGTTTAATTAAACTGGTATGGGTAGTTAATGCATTAATTAATGCATCTTCACTCGACAGGGCGGTCTGTTGCTCTTCTTCACTGAGTTTACGCCAAGTAGTGCCTTTCTTATTCAGAACCACATCTTGACCCAAGGCATCCAGCCAGGTTTTGACGGTTTCAGCATCGATGTCCTGTTTTTTATAGTCATGAAATTCATAACTCAGACCTTGCTCCGTCAGCAGATCAAAGGCCTTCTTCATCGAACTACAATTTTTAATTCCGTAAATTTTTAACATAGCTGCCATCTAAAAAATTTAAATCATGAACTAGCTTAACTAAATTGGCAGCAGCAGACCATGCAAAAGTAAATGAAAAAAAGGAAAAAATTTTAAATAGCAGAAAAGTCATGTCATCAAAATGACATCAAGCAGCTTTAATATGAGCAGCAAGAAAAAGAACAATCTAAATAATAAGAAAAATAAAAATTTGGGAATAATAGAAATAGAAAACCCGCATTTAATCATCCTGATCATGCGGGTCTCAATCCAACGTCCAATGTCACATCCATGCAAAACAAGCTAAATCTATAGTCTGTTTTATTTTCGTCCTACGGCGTCCTGTCCTTATGTTGTCGTCCTGACATGTCCTTGTGCCGTAGCGCTATAATGCTATGTTATTACATTAAGATAAACCCAAAAAATACGTCATATCATGTAAGAGATAAGCCTTAATTTAGTGAACGTATGTTCACTAAATTAAATAATGAAGATTATAGTTTGTAGTCGATGATCACGGGGGCATGGTCGCTAAACCATTGTTCTTTATAGACCCAGGCATTAACGGTACGCTCTTTCCAGTCCGGAGAGCAGGCATGATAATCAATCCGCCAACCAACATTCTTGGCACGCGCCTGTCCACGGTTTGACCACCAGGAGTATAATTCGGCTTCTTTGCGGACTTCACGGAAAGTATCGACATAACCAAGCTCATCGTAGATATGATCTAGCCAGGCACGTTCGTGCGGTAAACAGCCCGAGGCTTTCTGGTTACCCGACCAGTTTTTAATATCGATACGTTTATGCACGATATTGTAGTCACCGCAGACAATCACCGATTTATTTTCATCGCGCCACTGTTTCAGAATTTTTGCGTATTCTTCCAGAAAGTGATCTTTACGTGCTTGCGCTTCATCGCCTGATGAACCCGAAGGCAGATACAGGGAACAGATCTGTACAGTTTGATCTAAACCCAAGTCAAATTCAGCGGCAATAAAACGGCCTTGTGAATCGGCCAGTTCAAAACCCAGGCCATCAGTTAAAGATACAAAAGGCAGACGGCTATAAATGGCCGTACCGGCATAACCCGGACGCTCGGCAGGAAACAGGTGCGTGTACCAGCCTTCAGGCTTGAATTTGTCCGTCCACTGCGCATGCGTGATCCGGCTTTCCTGCATGCAAATCACGTCGGCATCAGACTGTTCCATCCATTCCAATAGGCCTTTGGTGACAGATGAACGTAAGCCGTTGACATTAATTGAAACGACGCGAAGAATTTTTTGATCACCTGGATAGCTACTCTTTGGTATCATGCGCAAGTCTTACCTTAATTAATGGATTTAGGAGCACCTCATGTCAACGCCAGCTCAGTTTAACCCGCAAGCTTTTATCGAACTCGCATTATCACGCGGTGTGCTTAAATTTGGTGAGTTTACTTTAAAATCGGGGCGTGTGAGTCCCTATTTTTTTAATGCGGGTCTGTTGAATGATGGTGAAGCCTTGACCCTGCTGGCTTCTGGCTATGCAGCGAAACTGACTGAATGTGATCATGTTGAAGTGATTTTTGGCCCTGCCTATAAAGGCATTCCTTTTGTGGCAGCAACTGCTGTGGCTCTGTCGCAAAATCATGGGGTAAGTGTGCCGTGGGGTTTTAATCGCAAAGAAGCCAAAGACCATGGCGAGGGTGGCGTATTGGTCGGTGCTTCTGTAGCAGGTAAAAAAGTCTGGATCATTGATGACGTAATTACTGCAGGAACAGCGATTCGTGAAGTCGTCACTATTTTGAAGAATGCCGGTGCTCAAATTGCTGGAGTTTTGGTAGCGCTAGACCGCCAGGAAAAAGGTCAGGGGGATTTATCTGCGATTCAGGAAGTGCAGCAAGAGCTTGAGATTCCTGTACATGCCTTAATTACCATGAAAGATTTAATGGACTATCTGGAAGCGAAAGGCGACCTAGAAGCTTTGGCGAAAATGGAAGATTACCGTGTTAAATACGGGATCTAAGCCCGGATTGGCATAGAAAAGGAAGCGTGAGCTTCCTTTTTTTATAGATACTCAATTTGTTAAACATTTGAAATCTATTATCTCTGTCTATTCTTGTAAGCATTGGCTTACATCGATTCCAGCACTTTGCGGCTGTTTTGAATAGTGGAAATTTCCTATGATAGCTTTAACAGGAACAGGAGGTTCCACACAAGAATAACAATAGATAAATACAAGGAAAGTAAGGTACGACAGGAGTTATACCAAGCGAACCCATACGGAAAACCCCTGGCAGATGCCAGGGGTTTTTCATTTCTATTTCTTTATAGAGCAACGCTTACAACAGCAATGATTCAGAACATGATTCTTAAAAATTCACTGTTAATGAGCTAAATAGAGGAGTAGAAAACCTTTCACCAAAATTATGAATCTTCAGAGCTAAAAAAAGCACCTGAAGGTGCTTTTTCTTATTGCTGTGCTAAATTATAGCGCAACGATATTGATCGCATTTGGACCTTTTTGACCATCAACCACGCTAAAAGAAACGCGCTGACCTTCAAACAAAGTTTTGAAACCAGAACTGCTGATTTCTTTAAAGTGTGCAAAAACGTCAGGACCTGATTCTTGTTGAATAAAACCAAAACCTTTAGTTTCGTTAAACCATTTTACTGTACCGGTAACTGTAGTAGACATAATATAACCTGTTAAATTTTAATAATTTTAGTCATGCAAATGACTATGGATAACTTGGAAAAACAACAAGAATTGAAATAAAGATCTGAAAAAACTGAGGATTATAAATAATACTGCGGCACTTAAAGAAGCTTAACTAAACAACGCTTTTTTCTAGTTAAAGACAGCATAGCCTAAATCAGAAAATATTCAAGTTTTTTATATTTATTATTTATTTTTCTTATAAAAGTAGCTCAATTTTTGTTTTTTAAAGCATTTCAAGCTGATTCGCTTGAGCTTTATCATTTGCATTTAAGCTTTAGCGAAGCTAAACAATAAATACACGTTGTGTTTGTGTTACTTTATGTTAATCAAAATCGTTCAGTACCCAGCAAGATTTTACTAAGTCAGTGTATTTTATAACTTTGGGTAAATTAGTATTTGTAGTTTTAAGATAGTTATCGTCATTGTTTGTGTATAAAAATCCACCTATATTAAAATTCAATTGGAAAAATTAACTATAAGAATTTCTTGATTTTAATTTAAAACCAAATACGAGTGAGTCTCATGGATTACTGGAACAGTGTGTTACTTATATCCATCATCACCATGGTTGGACTGGCCATGATCATCCTGTTCGTCGGATGTAAAATGTGGAAGAACTTGGTGGTCACTTTACTGATTGCCACCTTGATTGGTTTTCTGATTGTATGTGCAATCAATTTTGTTTTTGGCGATCGTCTTCAATTTCTATGGGGTGCCCCTCAGACTGGCGATAGCAATTTTATGCTGGAAATGGGGCTGATGAGCCTGTTAATTGGCGGCGTGAGTACCTTTATCATTATGTTAGGCACTTTGGTGGCTAAAAGTAACAGTAGAAATCAAGGCGATGAAGACTAGTTTTTCGCAAAATAACAAGTCTCTTAATGAGTGGGAAAGTGCAGAAAAGCATCGCATGTACAGTTCATAGGCTTAAAAAATCTTTCTCAGTCAAATGTATAGTGCCATAGCGCTACGGGACATGAATGGCGTTTCACATCCCGTAGCTGCATAATTTTCTGTATCAAAAATTTAGAACATCATTCTTAGACCTGCACCATAGATCCAGCCTTTTTCTGAATCAGAACTTTGCTGCCAGGCTGTCTGTTGGTTGCCTTTGCTGTATTCATAACCGACTTCCAGATAAGGCATGAGCTTTTTGCTCAGTTCATAGCGTGTTTCCAGACCCAAGGTTGCATGACTAAGGCCGGTTTTTTTCGCATTCGCTGCCTGATCATTCAGGATGACATCCAGTTCGACAAAGGGCTGCATAATCAGTTTCTGCGTCAATAACAGGTCACGCTCTGTTTCCAGTTTTAATCCGACAAAGTCATCTTCACCAACATAGACATGAGCATCCGTTTCGAAAAAGTAGGGGGCCAGGCCATGTAGCCCAAATACTGCATCGAAGCGCTCGTTCTGCTGTTGTGTAGCAGGCTCGGCTAAATTTTCCTGTCGATAGCGCACCCCGGTCTGCACATCCCAGAAATCGGAAATATTTCGGCTATACAGCACTTTGGCATCATATTCGGCCTGATGCGATTCATGTTTGTCGGCTTCTAGCTTGAGGAAGATTTTATTTTCATCCGTGCCAATTCTGGCTTGGTTCTTGGACTTGAATGCCCCATTTCCCTCTGAACTATGCTGCCATTTCTGGTCCAGAATAATTTGGCTATAAATCTGTGCACCATGTTCTTTACGATGATCATGTTCGCTGGCAGAACTGACTGAATTTTGTGGTGTGCTCGGCGCATGCGGTTGATGTGATAACTTTGGTGGTGGTTGATAAGATGCAGCATCTACTGTTTCAGTATGCTGTGCGTGGTCATCAGTCATGTTTTGCATGGTATGATGTCCGCTATGATGCTGATGTTCATTATGACCCGTATGCTCGCTAGAAGCTGCCGCAAAAACACTCAGACTGCTTAGGGTAAGTGCACTGCTGAGCACTGACTTTACAAAAAGATTAGTGATGTGCATGGCTTGCTCCTTCAGCTGCTGCTGGTTTTGATGGCATTTTTTGTGAAGAAGGGTGAGATGCTTGATCATCATTCACATGCGCCACAATCAGCTTGTTCATCATGCCAGCACTCATGTGATAGAGCAGATGGCAGTGAATCGCCCATTCTCCCAGTTCATCTGCTGTGAGCAGGGTGGTCACCGTTTTCCCGGGCGGCACAATCACGGTGTGTTTATTTGGCATATTTGCAGCAGACTGACCATTTTCCAGCTGCATAAACATGCCATGCAAATGCATCGGATGGGCCATCATGCTGTCATTGATAAATTTCAGCCGGATCCGCTCGCCATATTTCACCTGAAGTGGCTCGGCATCACTGAATTTTTTACCATTCATGGTCCAGATATAGCGCTCCATAGTTCCACCCAGACGAATCACCAGTTCACGTTCTGCTGCACGGGTATCAGGTTGTGGTGTCAGGGCTTTGAGGTCTTGATATTGCAAGGCTTTGTGCCCTGCAGGCGTAGACATATTGGCCCAGCCCTCAACCGGCTGATGAGGCTGATTGGTTCCGGACATGGCATTATGACTTACATGCATGTCGTGCTGGGCATGTTGATCATGTTCACTTGTGGCAGTCTGCATGGTCTGACTGCTGTGTGTGTCATGTGACATGTCATGTTGTTCGCCATGTCCCATATCTTCCATGGTCAATAAGGCACGAGGGCGCGGTGTTGGTAATTGAACCGGAGCCGGGGCTTTACTTGAATCAGTTGCCTGATGCAGACTGCCAATGGCAAAGCCTGAGCGGTCGATCGATTCCGCTTCAATCTGGTAATGCGCTGCAGTGGGTTCCACAATCACATCATAGGTTTCAGCGGTTCCGATACGGAATTCATCTACATTGACCGGCTGCACCGGTTGTCCATCGGCACTGACCACGGTCATTTTCAGCTGGGGAATACGCACATCGAAAAACGACATGGCAGAAGCATTGATGAAACGCAGGCGGACTTTTTCATTGGGCTGGAACTGGCCACTCCAGTTTTGTTGCGGCGTTTTTCCATTGACCAGAAAGGTATAACCGATAACATCAGATAGGTCGGTTTTCAGCATACGCATCTGGTTCCACATCTTGCGGTCTGACCAGGTGGCCTTCAGGCCATCACGTTTCACCTGCTGGAGTACATCGCCCAAGGTTTCACGCTGGTTCTGATAATATTCGGCCGATTTTTTTAAATTGTTCTGAATCTGCTGGCCGCTTTGTTCGTGAAAATCTGACAGCATCACCACATAATCCCGCTCGGTTTGTTCATGTGGAGGTAGTAATGTCTGTGCTTTGGGGCGAATCACCAATGCGCCATAGAGGCCATCCTGTTCCTGACCTTTGGAATGTGCGTGATACCAATAGGTGCCGTTTTGACGAACCTTGAAGCGATAAGTAAAAGACTGTTTCGGTTTGATCCCCTGAAAACCGTTAAATCCGGGGACACCATCCATCAGCCCGGGCAGGAGGAGGCCATGCCAGTGCAGCGAGGTATCCTGATTGTTCAGGTTGTTTTGTACATGAATGACTGCATCATCACCTTCTTCAAATTCCAGCAAGGGTGCAGGGAATTTTCCGTTTACAGTGATACGCTTGACCGTCTTTCCGGTGAGATTGATCGGGCTTTCATCAATGACCAGATGATATTCTTTTACGGCTGCAAACAAGGCAGACGACGAGATGAGACCGAAGCCCAGACACAGGCTTTGACTGATTTTAAGCAACATAACTTAATCCTTAATGAATAAAAAAATTTAAAAATTCAGGATCAAGCTTTGGGTGGGCGCAGGATTTCTTGCCAGTAACCAGCAAGGTGCTGGGCATGGTAAGCAGGGAGGAGGGTTTTTTCCGGATAACCGTGATCAGGCACGCTTAACTCGGGCGTTGTAATGGGCAGGCTGGTGACCAAGTTCTGGCAGGCCATAGTGCCACAATCCAGACAATCTGATGACTGCTGGGTGCTGTCACTGACACAGTCCGGCTGAATCAGTTCCTGATCTTGATGATGATCAGTCTTATGCAGCGAGTGAGAAGCAGAGGGTTTTGTCATTTCCAGACAATGAGGATTCGTTTTTTCAGACGGCATAACCAGATGCATGGTGTTTGCAGATGCGACAGACACACTGCTCCAGCCTATGGCAAAAACCACAAGCATCACCAACCAGATCTGTTTGACGAGCCGTATGAGCAAAAGTACACCCTGAAAAAATGCGCTGCATGTTTGAGCAATAAAAGCATAAACGCAGTAACTCAAATTAGCAAATTCTGGACAAGATTATTTTTTAGGTCACCTACATACTACTTTTTTCATAGGTTCAGGTTTCAGTTTCGCACTTTTCGCATTTTTTACAGTCTAGCAGCATCCCGAGTTTTTCTTTACGTCCTTGCTCGGTCATCACCCATGGGCGATTTTGCCAGGGCGGGGTATGCCGCACATGCTGGCCATGTCCGCAGGCCAGCTCTGCAACCCAATGCTGTTCCTCATCCAGGTGAAAACCGATAATGGCCTGTTGCATGGCAAACCTCCTGTGGGCTCAATCTGTCTCAGTACCTATATAAAATAAGTCATGCAAAATCACCATAAACAAAAGAATCGACACAAGCTATACTCCTTGCCAAGTCATTTTTTGAAAAAGAGCAGAGACACATGCGCGTACTTGTTGTGATGGATCCCATTGAAAATGTAAACCTGAAGAAAGACTCGACCATGGCCATGCTGTGGGCAGCAGCACGTCGCGGGCATGAACTCGGTTATGCATTGCAGCAAGATTTATATATCGATCAGGGCAAGGCCTTTGGTCTGATCGCGCCGCTACAGGTATTTGAAGACTACGACCATTATTATGAACTTGGCGAAAAACAAAAAGAGTCGATCGCTGCTTATGACGTTGTCTTGATGCGTAAAGATCCGCCTTTTGATATGAACTTCGTCTATACCACTTATATTCTGGAGCAGGCAGAGCGCGAAGGGGCATGGATTATCAATAAGCCACAAAGCCTGCGTGACTGTAATGAAAAACTGTTCGCGACCCAGTTCCCGCATCTGCAAGTTCCGACCTTGGTGACTTCGCAGCAAAGCCTGATCCGTGAATTTCTCAAAGAACAGGTCGATGTGATTGTAAAACCGCTAGATGGTATGGGCGGCACCGGGATTTTCCGCCTGTATCAGGATGGCATCAACATCGGTTCAACCATTGAAATGCTGACCAATAATGGTACCCAGCCGATTATGGCGCAGCGTTATATTCCGGAAATTGTCGAAGGCGATAAACGCATCCTGATGATTAATGGTGAGCCAGTGCCGTATTGTCTGGCCCGTATTCCACAAAATGGTGAAGTGCGTGGTAATCTGGCCGCGGGTGGCCTAGGTGAGGCACGCCCCCTGACTGAAAATGACAAAGCCATTGCAGCAAAAGTAGGGCCGTATCTCAGAGAAAAAGGTCTGGTCTTTGTAGGGCTGGATGTGATCGGAAATTATGTTACTGAAATTAATGTAACCAGTCCAACCTGTATCCGTGAAATTGATGCCCAGTTTGGCACCTCGATTGCAGATGATCTGTTTGCCGTGCTGGAAGCGGGGCAGGCCAATCAGGTTTAAAAGCAAAATCAGGTGAAAAAAGAGTCTGCTTGCAGGCTCTTTTTTATTTTTTCATTGGGGATAGCGCTTAAATAAAAATGCCGTCATTACCATACCCAGCATCGAAAGGCAGACGGTGATAATGGCAAGATTGGCCCAGTATTGAGTGGCAGATATCAGCGCAGCGCTCAGGGTCGGTATAAAAAACTGTGCGCAGGCTGAAATTTGTAAAACCAGACCCACACTGGCCGCTGCTGCATAGGCACGTGGTGCATAGTGCAGGGTAATCGCAAAAACAGTGGTTGGGATCATCCCGCCAATCAGTGAAAACAGCACGGCACTGACAACCTGCAATTCAAATGAGAGCCAGGAATTTGCAGCAAATACCAAGCAACTGCTGCAGAGCATTGCCACAAATCCGGTACTCAATAAGGTGTACGGTCTATAACCCTGTTGCAGCAACATGCCTGCGCCAAAAGTGCCCCCCAGATTGGCCAGCACGACCATTGAAGCCAGCATCCCTGCGCGTTTTAAGTCTAGCCCCTGTTCGACATACAGCGTAGGCAGGAAGCCCGTGACAGTGATCCATTGACTGCTATAACAGGCAAAAATAATCGCCAGACAGATAATCGGTGGGTGGGTCAGGGTAATTTTAACAATCTGCCAGAATGAGGTGTTTTCCGTAGCTGCCTGGAAAGAATCTAGCTGTGTTACCAGGACAGGTTCAATATTTAAATATTGTTTGATCATGCCAGCAATAACCAGGCACAGGCAGCCCAAAATGGCCCAGATCGTTTGCCAGTCCAGATATTCAAGCAGGAGAGGAATCGTTAATACGGCCAGACTGACACCGATGCCCATATAGGAACTCCAGAGTCCCATCTTGAAATTCAGTGTTTCAGCGCGGCTGGTACGTTTTAAAATGGCTGGCGCACACAAGGAGATGGTTAAAAATCCGATTCCTTCCATAAAACGCAATACATATAAAGTGGCAGGCTGCGTAATCCAAAGCCCGGCAAGACTGCTTAGCCCTAAAATGATTAAGGCCATGATCAGGCAGCGCTTTAATCCCATTTTTTCCGAGAAGGCGCCAATGCATAGCGCAAACAGCATTCCGGCAGCCTGCACCAATGCTAATGAAAAACCAGCCTGAGTAAAACTCAGGTTTAAATCCTGCTGCAACACAGGAATCACGGCCGAAAGTTTGCCGACATGGATCGCAGCCAGATAACCGGCCAAGATAATCCATACATCACGACATGAGATTTTTGACATCTATCCGAACTGAGTCCATTTAAAGCATCTGCTTGTACATCAAGCATCATTCATATATAGATATGAATAACATGAAAATTTTATAAAATTTATAGGATTTAAGCCTAAGCTCATTAGTCGATAATAGGACATGGATTGACCGAGAGTGAGCTGTAAATGGTTCTAAATAAAGCCCTGTCCTTGGCAAGATCATTGATAATATAATGAAAAGTGAGTTTAAAATTGGTATGATGCTTCACTTAAGTCTAAGGAAAAGTGCAGACCTTATAAATAAAACGAGTCTAAACTTGAAATTTGCGTGAAAAAAACAATTAAAGCCTTGTTGAAATAAAGTAAATAAACTTTCATGGCCTGAGGTTTGTGATTACAATTGATTACTTAAATCAGATTTCCTGCTCCATTTTTAGTATTGAAGAATTAAACCGTGACCGACGCTCAGCAAAAACAGCCTAAACATGTCATGATGATGGCCGCAGGTACAGGTGGACATGTGTTTCCAGCGTTAGCTGTTGCCAAAGATTTACAACAACAAGGTATACAGGTTTCCTGGCTGGCCACCCCTGCAGGCATGGAAAACCGCCTGTTAAAAAACCAGAATATTCCCATTTATCACATTGATATTCAGGGCGTGCGTGGCAATGGTTTCTTACGTAAAGCCTTGGCGCCTTTTAAAATCATGAAAGCCACCTTCAGTGCCATGAAATTCATGAAACAGCTTCAGGTCGATGCCGTGGCAGGCTTTGGCGGNNCCCTTACGTATTCTGATCGTTGGTGGGTCTTTGGGGGCGCAAGCCTTAAATGAACGGGTTCCGGAAGCTTTAAAGCAACTCAATGTGCCATTAAGCGTCTATCATCAGTGTGGGCAAAACCATGCTGAGGCGACACGGGCACGTTATGAAAATGCACCAGCCAGTCTGCAAGTAGAAGTACAGCCTTTTATTGAAGATATGGCCAAAGCCTATTCTAATGCCGATCTGGTGATTTGCCGTGCCGGAGCTTTGACTGTAACTGAAATTGCCACTGCCGGCGTAGCTGCGATTTTTGTGCCGCTTCCAAGTGCGGTGGATGATCACCAGACGGCCAATGCCGGTTTCCTGGCCAATATCAATGCGGCAAAGATTTGCCCGCAGGCCACGATGACCCCGGAAAGTTTAACAACATTATTAGAGCCGATGCTGAATCGCCAACTGTTAATGGAAATGGCCGTGAAAGCACGCCGACAGGCTCAACCCGATGCGACTCAACATGTGGTCCGTTTAATTCAAGAATTGTAATCCGAGTAAACTATGTCTCCAACAACCCCAGCTGAACAAGCGAAAAAGTTAATNNGAAGTGCTGAAAAACCAGGGCTATAAAGTTTCCGGTTCAGATATCAAGGCATCCAATACCACCGCACAGCTGGAAGCGAATGGCATTAAAGTCTATATCGGACATACTGCAAATAATATTAAGGGCGCCAACGTGATCGTGGTCTCTACCGCGATTGATAAAGAAAATCCGGAAATTAAAACCGCGATTGAAAACCGTATTCCTGTGGTTCGCCGTGCGGAAATGCTGGGTGAACTGATGCGTTACCGTCATGGAATTGCCGTTGCCGGCACGCATGGCAAAACCACGACCACCAGTCTGATCACCTGTATGCTGGCTGAAGAAAACATGGATCCAACCTATGTGATCGGTGGTTTGCTGAACCGTACCGGTATGAACGCAGCCTTGGGCGCCAGCCGCTATATCGTGGCCGAAGCCGATGAGTCAGATGCTTCTTTCCTGCACCTGGAACCGATGGCTGCTGTGGTAACCAATATTGATGCCGATCATATGGATACCTATGGCGGTAGCTTCGATGTCCTGAAAGATACCTTTATCCAGTTCCTGCAAAAACTGCCATTTTACGGCTTGGCTGTAGTCTGTGGTGATGATGCCAATATCCGTGAAATTATGCCGCGGATTGCACGCCCGTTACTGACTTATGGTTTCAATGAAGACAATGACATCCGTGCAGTAGATGTTGATCAAGATGGCATGCAAACCCACTTTACCGTATTGCGTAAAGAGCGTGAGCCATTGCGTGTAACGGTCAATCAACCAGGTTTGCATAATGTGCTGAATGCCTTGGCTGCGATTGGTATAGCAACCGATGAAGGCGTGTCTGACGCTTCAATCTGCCGTGCACTGGAAGGTTTCAGTGGCGTAGGCCGCCGCTTCGAAGTTCAGGGTGAGTTTGCGATTGAGGGCGGTGACGTGAAACTGGTGGATGACTATGGTCATCATCCAAAAGAAGTGGAAGCAACGATCAAAGCTGCGCGTCAGAGTCATCCGGACCGTCGTCTGGTAATGATGTTCCAGCCACACCGTTATAGCCGTACCCGTGACTGTTTTGATGATTTTGTGGAAGTGCTTTCTACTGTAGATCAGTTATTGTTGCTGGATGTTTATCCTGCCGGTGAAAAACCGATTGTCGGAGCGGACAGCCGTACTTTGGCCCGCAGCATTCGTCTACGTGGTGAAGTCGAGCCGATTCTGGTCGATGCAGCGGACGGCAACCTGAATCAGATCATGAGAAAAGTATTGCAAGCAAATGACTTGTTATTAACCCAGGGCGCAGGTAATGTTGGAGCAATCTCAGTCGAACTTGCACAAAATCACTTATATATAAAATAGTCATCTTGTGTGACTGAATTGAATTGACCAGATTGAAAAAAGTTTAAGGATATAAACGTGTCAAATGCTTCAAAATTCGGAAAAGTTGCCGTGTTGCTTGGTGGTAAATCTGCAGAGCGTGAGGTTTCTCTAGACAGTGGTACGGCGGTACTTGAGGCATTAGTGCGTTCAGGGGTNNATCGGCATGGACAAGGTCAAGACCAAGCAGGTCTGGCAGGGTTCGGAATTGCCGACAGCGCCGTATCGCATTGTCACCAAAGATTCTGATGCGACCGACATTGTTAATGCTTTAGGTTTGCCTTTGATTATCAAGCCGGTACATGAAGGTTCCAGTATCGGCATGAGCAAGGTCGAAAAAATTGAAGACTTTGCCGAAGCAATTGCCAAGGCAACTGAACATGATGCCGTGGTGATGGCAGAAAAATGGATTACCGGCCGTGAATACACCATTGTGGTTTTAAATGGTCAGGCGCTACCTGTGATTCGTCTTGAACCGCCTCAAGATGTTGCTTTCTACGATTATGAAGCGAAATATCAGCGTAATGATGTGCAATATGGCATTCCATGTGGTTTAACTGAAGCTGAAGAGCAGCAGTTAAAAGCCTTAAGTTTGCGCGCATTCCAGGCAGTCGGTGCCAGCGGTTGGGGCCGGATTGATGCCATGCAGGATGAACAGGGCAACTTCTGGTTGCTTGAAGTGAATACCGTGCCAGGCATGACCAGTCATTCACTGGTGCCAAAAGCGGCAGCTGCAGTCGGATACAGTTTTGATGAGCTGTGTGTGGCGATTCTGGAACAGACCTTGACTGGTTCGGCACACTAAATATGGCTCAACTTCCTGTTTCCATGCGCCGTAAACGTGCTGCGATTACNNTGGTGCTGGCCTTTGGAATATTGGGTTTATATAAAGTCATGACCAATAGTGACGTGGCAGAGCTGGGCGTGGTAGGTACGCGCTCGGCTGCTGAACAGCGTCAGGTCATGCAATATGTGTCACCGATTGTGACCGAAAACTATTTTACTTCGGATCTGGAAGCGATCCGTGATCGTACCCTGGAATTGTCCTGGGTGGATCGGGTCGTGGTATCCCGAGCCTGGCCAAATGGCATTCGGGTGCGAGTGATGCCGCATCATGCGATTGCACGTTGGGGGACAGGGCGTTTATTGAGTGACAGTGGTGTTATTTTTACTGAAGTCACACCTAAGAATTATCAGGCATTACCGTTACTACATGGGCCAGCGAGCCATGCAGAAACCATGATGCGTCGTTATAATGAAATTAATCAGTTATTTTTGCCACAAGGCATTCGTCTAAAAGAATTATATCTCACCGAGCGAATGACCTGGTTTATGCAGTTTGATTCGGGTTTAAGAATAATTGTGGATAAAGATCAGACCATGAGCAAATTACAGCGCCTGAGCCATCTGTCTCAGAGCGATTTAAAGCCGGTCTGGTCTAAAATTTCGGCCATCGACCTGCGTTACCGCAATGGATTGTCGATACAGTGGAAAAATTCAATTCCGCCTAAAATTGTAAATGGACATTTTATTGTAACCATTGATGACACGGGCGTTGAGAATAATGTAACAGTAAAGCCATAATGACCGGCTTTAAAAAATAGAGGCATTTAAAGCCATAAATCTAACAAACACGTAATGGTAGTAGTGAATAATGAGTGAAGCTGTTCCCTCGGTTGTGGCGATTGACATTGGGACACACAAAGTTTCAGTTTTGATTGGCAAGGTACACGCGCCAGACAATATCCAAGTGATTGGTATGGCCACCGCTCGTAACCGAGGCATGAGTAAAGGGAAAATTGTCAGTCTCGATAAAGTTATTACTGCAATTAAAAATGCCGTTCAAGAAGCAGAAGATATGGCGGAATGTCGTGTACATTCTGCTTGGGTCTCTATTCCAAGTGCCGAATTAAAAAGCTTTTATGCTTCAGGTCGTACCTCGATCGACAATAGCGAGCATGCGATTACCACCAGTGAAGTGGTGCGTGCACTGGAATTGGCCAAAGCCAGTCATTTGACTTCAGATCATTATCTGGTCAGTGCTGTGCCTCTGGGTTTTGAACTGGATGATTCACCGGAATGGGTGCTAAACCCGATTCGGATGTCGGCACATAGCATGACCGGGCATTATCATCTGATGATGCTGCCAATCAGTACCATGCAGAATATTGACCGTGCCCTGAAGGGGGCCAATATCGGCGTAGAAAAAATGGTGGTGTCGAGTCTGGCCACCGCTGAAGCCAGCCTGCTCAAAGACGAAAAAGAATATGGCGTGTGTCTGGTGGATATCGGTGCTGGCACGACCAATGTGGCGGTGTATGTGGATGGCCGTCTGGCCTTAACCCATACCTTCCAGCGTGGCGGTGAACATGTGACCCGTGATATTGCAGCAGTATTGCAAACCACGACCGAAGAAGCTGAACGTCTGAAATTGCTGTATGGCTGTGTCGACCTGAAAGTGGTCAAGCCGGACCATATGATTCAGTTCCAAGGAATTGACGGGCCACAAACCATCAGCCGGATCGAGCTGACTGAAATTATCATGGCACGGTATGAAGAAATTCTGGGTCTGGTACGTGATGAGTTAGTGAAAAATGGTGCCATCCAGGGCTTGTATCATGGTGTTGTATTAACCGGTGATGCTAGTCATATCGAAGGAATGGTGAGCTTTGTTCGCCGTACCATGGGAGTTTCGGCGCATTTAGGTAATCCGCCGACTCAGGTGTATGCAGATGAACAACATCAGGCTGCTTTACGTCGCTCGCAATATAGTACGGTGGCGGGCTTGCTGATGTTTAGTCAGAGTGATACCCAAGACACGATTGTGGAACAGGATGATGTAGAACGGTTGTCATTGGCTAAGCGGGTCAAAAGAGCCTTGTTTGGCTTTAATGACACCTTGAAATCAATCTTTTAAGTCGATTTTTATTGTGAATATTGTTGGGAAGATGTAGTTAATCGGGCTTGTACTTGACAAGTGAACGCATGAGCAGCATTCTTAAAAACAATTTTATTAAGATTAAGGCAGTATACGGGCTTAGTGACTGCCAATTATGAATTAGGAATTTTATAGGTCATGGCCTCATTTGAATTTTTCGAAGACGATCATAGCGATAGCAATGGTCAAGCCCGTTTCACTGTGTTTGGTGTAGGTGGTGCGGGTGGTAATGCTGTACAACATATGTTGCAGTCCGATATCCAGGGCGTAAAGTTTGTTTGTGCCAATACGGACAAGCAAGCATTGGATCGCATGGAAGCCGAATTTAAAATTCAGCTGGGCGAGCAAAGTACCCGTGGTCTGGGTGCAGGTGCAAATCCGCAAGTCGGCCAGACCGCAGCAGAAGAAAGCCGTGAACTGATCCGCCAGCAGCTTGAAGGGACCGATATGGTCTTTGTTACTGCAGGTATGGGTGGTGGTACCGGTACCGGTGCAGCGCCAGTCGTGGCTGAAATTGCGAAAGAAATGGGTATCCTGACAGTTGGTGTCGTGACCACGCCATTTAACTTTGAAGGCAAACGTCGTTTACAGTCTGCTGAAAAAGGTATTGAAGCGCTTGAGCAGCATGTAGACTCATTGATCATTATTCCAAACCAGCGTCTATTGAAAGTCTTCCGTGATATTTCAATGAAAGATGCATATAAAAAAGCGGATGATGTTCTACTGAATGCAGTACGCAGTATTTTTGATTTGGTAGTCCGTCCAGGTCATATCAACCTTGACTTTGCTGACTTGAAAACAGCCATGAGCACACGTGGTTATGCCATGATGGGTGTCGGTCTGGGTCGTGGTGAGAACCGTGCACGTCAGGCTGCTGAACAGGCAATCCGTAGTCCATTACTCGACAACGTGACTATCATGAATGCCAAAGGTATTCTGATCAACGTGACCGGTGGCGATGATGTGACTTTCGGTGAAATTGAAGAAATTACCGATGTCGTGAACCAGATTGTCGATTTAGATGAAGGTCAGGTATTCTACGGTACCGTTTTTGATCCGGATGCGCGTGATGAAATCAGCGTGACTGTGATTGCAACAGGTCTAACCCGTCATGCAGCGGATTCAGTTGAACCGACCAAACGTACTAATGTACAGGCAACTCGTCCAGCAGCAGCTGCACAGGCTGTGGTGGAAGATGATGATGTACCGGCAATTCAGCGTCAGCAACATGAAACAGGTGCAGCAGCGAATCCAGCGGCAACTTCAGTTTCTAGCCCGCGCCCAACGCCAATGAGTATTCAGGATTATCTTAAGAATCAACAGCGTAAATAACATGTAACATCATGTGTTTAGCTGGATTAGACAGGAAAGGTGGCTTTTAAGCCACCTTTTTGTTTTTTATCAATGGCCAAATATGCTAACGTATAGCGGTTTTATAGATGAACAGATGATAAAAGCATGTTGAAACAACGTACCCTGAAACGTGTCGTGAAAGCGAGCGGAATCGGTCTTCACAGTGGGCAAAAAGTCATGATTAACTTTGTGCCGCACCATGCCGATGGGGGAATTGTGTTTCGTCGTATTGACCTGAATCCGCCGGTGGACATTCCTGCCGATGCCATGCTGATTCAGGAAGCCTTTATGTGCTCGAACCTGGTTCAGGAAAATGCCAAAGTAGGCACCATTGAACATGTCATGAGTGCGATCGCTGGTCTGGGCATTGATAACCTAATTATTGAAGTATCGGCTTCTGAAGTGCCGATTATGGACGGCAGCGCAGGTCCGTTTATTTACCTGTTAATGCAGGGTGGTTTGCAAGAACTGGATGCTGCTAAAAAATTCGTCAAGATTATTAAACCGGTTGAAGCACTGATTGATGACAAATGTGCCATTTTTAGCCCACATGAGGGCTTTCAGCTGAATTTCACCATCGATTTTGATCATCCTGCCTTTAAAAAAGAACATCAGTCCGCCAGTATCGATTTTTCTACTGAAACCTTCGTTTATGAAGTCAGTGAAGCGCGTACCTTTGGGTTTATGAAAGATCTGGATTATCTCAAAGCCAATAATCTGGCCTTAGGTGCAAGTCTGGAAAATGCCATTGGTGTGGATGAAACTGGGGTCGTTAATGAAGAAGGTTTACGTTTCTCGGACGAATTTGTGCGTCATAAAATTCTGGATGCTGTGGGTGATTTATACTTGCTCGGACATCAGATTATTGCCAAATTTGATGGTTACAAATCTGGACATGCCTTGAATAATCAACTTTTACGCAATGTGAAAAGTGATCCAAGCTGCTATGAAATTGTAACATTTGATGACGAAGCCAATTGTCCAATCATGTATGTGAATGTGACATAAGTCATTGTGTTTGTGTCTTTATGTTTTTGTTATTGCTTTAATACTGTGATACACATCACATAATGTTTGCTTTTTAATTTATTACATTTGATTGCTATGTTACTTTTTATTGCTTGCCAAACGTAGTAAAGCTTGGCTAAGCTTAGGGTCGCTTATAAAGTCAGCAGCACTACGAAGTAATTCCTGTGTTTCTGCATTTAAGGCTCTTTCAGGTGTTGCTGAAACAGGTGATGTTTGCGAAGGATTCCGCAAGCAAACTTGAAGTTTAGTGAGATCTGTTAATTCATTTATTTGAGAGAGTTGTGAAATGTATTGCTTTTGAAGATAGGCCAATTGACTGATCATGGCCTGGTTTTCACCAGTAATCGTTAACACACCATTTTGATAGCAGACAACCTGCCAGAGTTCCGGTTGGGGCAATAGCGGTTGTACGAGTTTCGTAAGTTTCTGCCAGGCAGCGACTTGTGATGAGAGAAACGAAAAGTTTCCTGTTTTTATCTGTTTTCTTGTTTGTTGAAAAACGTTGACAGGTTCCGACATACATAATTCCTACATATTTATGTCTTAATCTTATGCGCTTCTTTTAGTGGATATCAAGGATAGAGATCTTCAAGAAACTCGATTAAAGCAGTTTAGAGAGGTTTTTTATGCATATGCGACGTATTTTGTTGGCATTTTCTTTATCAGTTTCAGCGGCTTCGGTTGCGTTCGCAGATTTAGTCAATCTAAATCAAGAAAATGGTTCAACAGATCGTATCGAGCAATTGACGCGTACTCTGGCACAGGGTGCATATACTCATCCAGATGATATCGATATTCCAGCACAGACTAAATTAAATGTTCAACTTCGTGAGAAACCAGTTGAACTGAACAATCGAACGCTTGCTCAGAAGTATACCAATACTTCATCAAACAAAGCGGGAGCAAACAGTGCTTATTCTTGGCTAATTTCTCATCCTTTACCTAATTCTCGCGTAAGTTCAAATTACGGTGGGCGTACCATGGGTGGCCGTGCTGAAAATCATTCAGGCCTTGATCTTGCAGCGCCAAGTGGTACACCAATCTATGCAACAGGTCCAGGGATTGTGACCAAATCAGGNNCATGCTTCACGTCTTATTGCACGTGTGGGAGAGCAGGTGCAAGCAGGTGATCATATTGCCAACGTTGGCTGTACTGGTCGCTGTACCGGTCCACACTTACATTATGAAGTAGTAAAAGACGGTCAACGTAAAAACCCATCTACTTATTTGGCCATGTTACCTTAAGTATAGACCTGAATAACAAGAAGCATCTCTATACATAAAAACCTCCAATAAGCATTTTAAAGCATTTAAACTGCAGGCTCTTCAAGTCAACTTGAAGGGCTTTTTGTTTTATCACTTTTAAGTCTCATATTATCACCAACTATTATAATGATTGTATAATAAATCGCCTTTATTGACTATTTTTTGTTATGTAGTGTAATTATACGTCACCCATCATTTAGTTCCTAAATAGTACTGCTAAATCGCATTCAGCTAAGGCCATACCTGCAGAGGTCTCAAATATGGTACATATAAGACATTAGATTAGGCTTTTAGGAACTGTAGATTATGGCGTTTTATGGCGATACAGACGCGCAAGAAACCCAAGAATGGCAAGATGCATTTGACTCCGTTTTGCAGCACATGGGCACTGAGCGTGCAGCATTTTTGTTAGAAAAACTTTATCAACGCGCAATTGCAAAGCATGTTCCTATTCAGCGTTTAAATACTCCCTACTTAAATACGATTTCTGTTGAAGAACAACCTGCAATGCCGGGTGACCAGGACATGGAGCGTCGTATTCGCGCGCTGATCCGCTGGAATGCCTTGGCAATGGTATTACGCGCGAATAAAACCGGTGATGATCTCGGTGGTCACCTGGCGAGTTTTGCTTCTTCTGCAACCCTTTATGATGTGGGCTTTAACCACTTCTTCCGTGCCAACAGCGATAGCTTCGGCGGCGACATGATCTATTACCAAGGTCACTGTGCACCAGGTATTTACGCGCGCTCATTTTTAGAAGGTCGTTTGACTGAAGAGCATCTAAATAATTTCCGTCGTGAAGTTGGTGGTAAAGGTCTGCCATCTTATCCGCATCCTTATTTGATGCCGGACTACTGGCAGTTCCCAACCGTATCGATGGGTCTGGGTCCAATCATGTCGATTTATCAGGCACATATTCAAAAGTACCTCATGAACCGTGGCCTGATCAAAGAAGAAGATCGTAAGGTTTGGGCGTATTTGGGCGATGGCGAGATGGATGAGCCGGAAAGCCTGGGTGCAATTTCTCTGGCAGGTCGCGAAAAGCTCGACAACCTGATTTGGGTAGTAAACTGTAACTTGCAACGTCTGGATGGTCCGGTACGTGGTAATGGCAAGATCATTCAGGAACTTGAGTCACTATTCCGCGGCGCAGGCTGGCGTGTGATTAAAGTCGTGTGGGGCCGTCATTGGGATCCACTACTGGATAAAGATAAATCCGGCGCACTGAAAGCAGTGATGGAAGAAGCTGTCGATGGCGATTTTCAGCGTTACCAAGTAAAAGGTGGTGCTTACGCGCGTGAAAAGTTCTTCGGCAAATATCCAGAAGCAGCTGAGTTGGTTAAAGATTTAAGCGATGAAGATATTGATAATCTGAACCGCGGTGGTCACGACCCGTACAAAGTCTTTGCTGCTTATGCCGAAGCATGTACGGCCAAAGGTCAGCCGACNNAAAACTCACCAAATCAAGAAGATGCAAATCAATTCTTTGAAATACGTGCGTGACCGTTTCAATCTTCCTTTCACTGATGAACAGCTTGAAGAAGTACCATTCTACCGTCCAAGCGAAAATTCGCCTGAATTGAAATATATGAAGGCACGTCGTGAAGCATTGGGTGGTTATCTGCCTGCACGTCGTAAGGAAAGCGAACAGCTGGCGATTCCTGGACTTTCAGTATTTGATTCGGTCTTGGCCGGTTCAAATGGTAAAGAACAATCGACCACGATGGTAATGGTACGTTTAATCTCTGCACTTCTTAAAGAGAAAGCGATTAAAGACCGTGTTGTTCCAATCGTGCCTGATGAAGCACGTACTTTCGGTCTGGAAGGCATGTTCCGTCAGCTCGGTATTTATGCCGCGCATGGCCAGAAATATACCCCGGAAGACCAAGAACAGTTGATGCATTACCGTGAAGCTAAAGACGGTCACATGTTGCAGGAAGGGATTAACGAAGCCGGTGCGATGAGTGCATGGGCGGCATTGGCGACCAGTTATTCAACCAATAACCTGCCAATGATTCCGATGTACATGTACTACTCGATGTTTGGTTTCCAGCGTATTGGTGATATTGCCTGGGCAGCCGGCGATGCACAGGCACAAGGCTTCTTGCTGGGTGCAACTGCGGGTCGTACGACACTGAACGGTGAAGGCTTACAGCATCAGGATGGTCACTCACACATCTTGGCCAATACCATTCCAAACTGTGTCTCTTATGACCCATGTTTCGGTTATGAATTGGCAGTGATCGTGCATGACGGTTTACAGCGTATGTATGTGAACCAGGAACGTGTGTTCTATTACCTGACCGTGATGAACGAAAACTACGAGCATCCGGAAATGCCAAAAGGTGTTGAAGAAGGCATTAAGCGTGGTATGTACTTACTGGAAGAAGATGAAAAAGCCACTGTTCAGTTACTGGGCTCAGGTGTAATCCTGCGTGAAGTGATCAAGGCGGCGAAGATTTTGCGTGAAGAATATCAAATTCATTCAAATGTCTACAGCGTGACCAGCTTCAATGAACTGGCACGTGACGGTATGGCATGTGAAGAATACAACCGCTTGCATCCGCTGGCTGAAGACGTAAAAGAAGCATGGGTATCGAAACAGCTTCGCGGTACTGAAGGTATCGTCGTGTCTGCAACCGATCATATGCGTGCTTATAGCGAACAGATTCGTGCTTATCTTCCAGATGGCCGTCCATTCGTAGCATTGGGTACTGACGGTTATGGCCGTTCAGATACACGTGCCAACTTGCGTAGTTACTTCGGTGTTGATGCTGCCCATATTGTGGTTGCAACCCTGAAAAAACTGGCAGATGAAGGTGAAGTTGATGCGCGCCTGGTAAAAGATGCGATCTCGACTTTTGAGCTTGATACAGATCGTCCAGTGGCTTGGGCACCGCAAGAAACCCCATGTGTACATGCTGTTGCTGACTACAAAGAGGAGAACTAAGCATGCAAATTACGACTCCTGATATTGGTGTAGATAAGGCAACAGTGGCCGAAATTCTGGTCAAAGTGGGTGATACGATCGCGATCGATGACAGCATTGTNNCAGGGTGATGAAGTCGCTGAAGGCGCGGTACTGATTGAACTGCAAGCTGAAGACGGTAGCGCCGATGTGGTCGAGCCACAGCAAGCAGATGCCTCACAAAAAACTTCAGAAAATACTCCGACTTCATTGCCGGATCAGGAAATCATACAGGAACTGGCTTCACATCAGCCTAAAGCTTCTGCTGCTCCTGAGGCTCAAGCGAGCTCACAGGTGGTTGATGTACAAATCCCCGATATTGGTGTAGAAAAAGCTACTGTAGGGGAAATCCTGGTCGCTGTCGGTGATGAAATCGAGGTAGATCAAAGTATCGTAGTGGTGGAATCAGACAAGGCGACTGTTGAAGTGCCAAGTACGCTTTCAGGTACGGTGGAATCCATCCAGATTAAAGAAGGCGACACGATCAAAGAAGGTGTGGTCATTCTGAAAGTGAAAACGGCTGTTTCGGCAGCGTCAGCACAGACAGAAGCATCTCAAGCACCAGTTGCTCAAGCGGCCACCCAAGAGAAAGCAGTCGAAGCACCAGAAACGCCAGCAACACCTGCGGGTGATGTTGAAGTGATGGTGCCTGATTTGGGTGTAGACAAGGCGGCTGTAGCTGAAATTCTGGTTCAGGTCGGTGATACGGTTGAAAAAGACCAAAGCATCATCGTGGTGGAATCAGACAAGGCGACTGTTGAAGTGCCAAGCACTACAGCCGGCGTGATTAAAGCCATTCATGTGGAACTGGGTCAAAATGTCTCTCAAGGCATTGCACTGGTGACAATTGAAGCTGAAGCGCAAGCAGCTGCTGCACCTGTTGCAGCCAAAGCAGAAGCACCTAAAGCACCTGCTGCAAAAGCAGCATCGGCACCTGCTGCATCTTCTACTCAAACAGTCGCGCCGTCGGATAATGCCGATAAGCTGACCAAAGAGCAGAATGTGGCTAACTCGAAAGTCTATGCCGGTCCTGCTGTGCGCAAACTGGCACGTGAACTGGGCGTTGTGTTGGCAGATGTCAAAGCATCTGGTCCACATGCGCGCGTCATGAAAGAAGACCTGAAAGCCTATGTCAAAACGCGTCTTACTACGCCACAGGCGGCTCCTGTCGCCGCTGCTGCTCAAGTCGCAGGTCTACCAAAACTGCCAGACTTTAGCGCTTTTGGTGGTGTGGAAGAGAAAGCCTTGACGCGTTTGCAACAAGTGTCTATTCCACAGTTGTCGCTGAATAATTTCATTCCGCAAGTGACCCAGTTTGATGCAGCAGATATTACTGAACTCGAAGCATGGCGTAATGAACTGAAAGGCAACTTCAAGAAAGAAGGTCTTAGCCTGACCATTATGGCGTTCATCATCAAAGCAGTTGCGCACTTGTTAAAAGAAGAGCGTGAATTTGCTGGTCACTTGGCCGATGATGGCAAGTCAGTATTGCTACGTAATGAGATCCATATGGGTATCGCGGTCGCAACGCCAGATGGTTTGACCGTGCCTGTACTGCGTCATCCAGATCAGAAGTCAATTAAACAGATTTCCACTGAGCTAGGAACCTTGGGTCAAAAAGCGCGTGACAAGAAATTGTCGCCGAAAGATCTGCAAGGTGCGAACTTCACTATCA
The DNA here is from genome assembly GCA_002367455.1 of Acinetobacter sp. UBA3060. Taxonomy (GTDB): domain Bacteria; phylum Pseudomonadota; class Gammaproteobacteria; order Pseudomonadales; family Moraxellaceae; genus Acinetobacter. The sequence goes on from DFCG01000113.1 coordinate 41,284, forward strand.
CTAGCTTGGGTTCAATCGGTGGTACAGCATTTACGCCATTGGTGAACTGGCCGCAAGTGGCAATTCTGGGGATTTCTCCTGCAACCATGCAACCGGTCTGGAATGGTGAAGGCTTTGATCCACGCTTGATGCTGCCGCTTTCATTGTCCTATGATCACCGTGTGATCAATGGTGCAGATGCTGCACGTTTCACTAACAAGCTGACCAAGCTGCTCAAAGATATCCGTACTTTATTGATCTAAAAAATCATGTATATGCCCTTTATTTTCTCTCTCTGGGAGAAATATAAAGAGGGTGTAAAGAGAAAACCCTGCTTCGGCAGGGTTTTTTGCTGCTGCATTGAAAAATAATCTATTTGATTCTATACTTGGCGCACTTCATTGGGGAGTAGCCGCCTTTTGCGCAAAGCAGAAGGGTGATGGTCAACATATTTGCTCAACCGAGCATGGTCATCATAGCAAAGAACCAAGTCAGCTTTTCCAAGCTTTCTTTTGTTGGCAAGACCTTTGATTTACCACTCTGCAGATTTTGGCTAGCAGGAGCGGTGAGTCATTGGTATTGGATGCTAGCCAGAGAAAAACCTCATGTATGAATTCCTACTGTCGACTGCAATCGTAGCACTGGCTGAAATGGGTGATAAGACCCAACTGCTGGCATTGCTGCTTGCCGCACGTTTTCGCAAACCTGTTCCTATTTTAGTTGCCATTTTATTGGCGACGCTGATTAACCACGGCCTTTCTGCAGTATTGGGACAATGGGTGACCACGGTGATCGGGCCGGAGGTGCTACTGTGGATCGTCTCGATTGGCTTTATCGCAATGGCTGTCTGGATGCTGATTCCGGATGAACTCGGGGATGAAAATGCCAGTATCAATAAATGGCAAAAATTCGGGGTATTTGGTGCGACCTTTATTCTGTTCTTTCTGGCAGAAATTGGTGACAAAACTCAGATTGCTACGGTCGCATTAGCAGCACGTTTCGATAGCGTATTCTGGGTGATGCTTGGGACCACTTTGGGCATGATGCTGGCCAATGCACCTGCAGTATTTTTGGGAGATAAGCTGGCGAATAGACTCCCGATCAGCCTGATTCATAAAATTGGGGCGGCGATTTTCCTGGTGATTGGTGTCGCAACACTGGCTCAACATTATTTCTTTTAAATCATAAAATAATAAATTACATGAATCCTGAGCTAAAAACTCAGGATTTTTTATGGTTAAAATTCTCTCAAAACCTTGGTAAATAGTGTGATATGGCTAGTTTTATTGATTGTAAGTTTGATTAATTCCTTATATTTTATAGGGGTATAAAAACGTTATTTTTATTATAAATTGGGGAATTTACATGGCTTTTGAACGCACCACATCGCAGGTCCTGTTTGATAACGGGACACATAAATGCATCAGTTTTACCAGTCTGGTTAAAGGTGAAGGCGTTCAGGCAAACCAGTTTCTGATCATTGATCATGAGCGCGCAGCGGTACTTGATCCGGGTGGTGATTTAACCTATGTGCCGCTGACTATGGAGCTGAATAAATATACCCGTTTGACCAATCTGGATTATGTCATGGCCTCGCACCAGGATCCGGATATCATCACCTCGATGCCGCGCTGGCTGGTCTATACGGAGGCCAAAGTGGTGGCATCCAAGCTGTGGGCGCGCTTCTTGCCGCACTTAAACTCGGCCTTTATGAGTGACCGGATGAAAGGTAACTGGTTAGATCGACTGGTGGAGCTTCCGGATCATGGTCAAATCATCCCGTTGGGTCAATCACACATTGTGGCGGTGCCGGCGCATTTTCTGCATTCGGTGGGGAATTTCCAGTTTTATGATCCGATTGCCAAAATCCTGTTTTCAGGTGATATGGGTGCGTCCATGGTTGAAGATGCCGCCAAGCCACTAGAAAACTTTGCCGCGCATATCCCAAAAATGAAAAGCTTCCATCAACGCTATATGTGCAATAACAAGGTGATTCGTCTTTGGGTGAAAATGGTACGCAGCATGGAAATCGAGATGATTGTGCCGCAACATGGTACACCATTTATCGGTAAAGAGCAGATTAATCAGTTTCTGGACTGGATTGAAACGCTGCAATGCGGAACTGACCTGATGGATGAAACGGTTTTTACTTGTCCTGAATAGTTCACACAAAAAATAATTTTTTTCTTGTGTGGAAAAACAACATTTTTTATATTTCTTCTCCAAAAAACTTTTTTTTGATAATGAGAACTTATAAGAAATGTTGTCTCAAGTTCCAAAACCGGATGCGTGTTTAAGCTGCGGGGCGTGCTGCGCCTATTTCAGGGTTTCGTTTTATTGGGCTGAAGGAATTCATATGCCTGAGCACTATACCGAACCTGTGACAGCAGTCTATTCATGTATGGCTGGAACCAATCAAAAAAATCCACGCTGTATTGCACTTGATGGCATCATCGGCCAGCAGGTCAGCTGTGGTATGTATGAGCAGCGCAGTTCATCCTGCAAAGAAGTGCAGATTGCCGATGAGCAATGCAATAAGGCACGTATTGCACACAATATGTTGCCCTTTGTCCAGATTGAAACTGATGAAGCCGATAATGATGACAGTTTTGAATATGTCAGCTAAATCCATCCAAAGCAGAGCTTAGGCTCTGCTTTTCACTTCATTAAAATGATCGGAGTATATTTTAAAATAGGGAACTTCATGATCGGACGTATTATTGATACTGTTTTAGCACCCACATAGATCTGCGTGTACAAAGCTTGAATAAAAAAATAATTTTGCAATTGCAATGAAATTTAAGCCGATATTTGTTTATAATAGTGCACGGAAATTACCAGTGAGACTGTTATGTTGACCATCGTTCAAGACGCGTTAACCTTCGATGATGTCCTATTACTCCCTGCCTATTCTACTGTTCTTCCAAAAGATGTCTCCCTAAAGACACGTTTAACTCGTGGCATTAACCTGAATATTCCTCTTGTATCCGCAGCAATGGATACGGTGACTGAGTCCCGTATGGCAATTGCAATGGCGCAAAATGGTGGTATCGGTATTTTGCACAAGAACATGGATATCGCTGTTCAGGCTGCAGAAGTGCGCCGTGTGAAAAAATTCGAAGCGGGTATGGTCAAAGACCCGATTACAGTGACTCCTGAAACCACAGTACGTGAACTGATTGCGCTGACTCAAGCCAACAATATCAGTGGTGTGCCCGTTGTGAAAGACGGCAAAGTGGTGGGTATCGTGACCGGTCGTGATACACGCTTTGAAACCAATCTTGAGCAGCCAGTCAGCAATATCATGACTGGTCAGGATCG
>DFCG01000113.1:44639-45598 GCA_002367455.1 Acinetobacter sp. UBA3060
GCGTTACTTGATGCAGGTGCGGATGCCGTTAAAGTTGGTATTGGTCCTGGTTCAATCTGTACCACGCGTATTGTGGCGGGTATTGGTATGCCACAGATCTCTGCAATTGATTCTGTTGCCAATGCGCTGAAAGATCAGATTCCTTTGATCGCGGATGGCGGTATTCGTTTCTCTGGTGATATGGCCAAAGCGATTGGTGCGGGTGCAAGCACGATTATGGTGGGTTCATTGATGGCCGGTACTGAAGAAGCACCAGGCGAAGTTGAATTCTTCCAGGGCCGTTACTACAAAGCTTATCGCGGTATGGGTTCATTGGGCGCGATGGCGGGTGCGACAGGTTCTGCTGACCGTTACTTCCAGGACTCCAAGGCCGGTGCCGAGAAGCTGGTTCCTGAAGGTATTGAAGGTCGTGTACCGTACAAAGGCCCAATGGGTAATATCGTACATCAGATGATGGGCGGCCTACGTTCTTCAATGGGTTATACCGGTTCTGCGACGATTGAAGACCTGCGTCAGAATGCTAAGTTTGTGAAAATCACTTCTGCCGGTATGTCTGAGTCGCATGTACATGATGTGACCATTACCAAAGAAGCACCAAACTATCGCGTAGGTTAATTTCCTGTGATTTAAAATTTTAAAAAGCCGTCATGCAAATGACGGCTTTTTTATTTTGGTGTAAAGTGTGACTCAAGGAAAAAAATGGGTGATATCAATCATCCGCTAAGAAGTGAGATAAAGATGAGTTATTTTGGTACGGATGGTATTCGTGGAAAGTTTGGCGAATTGCCGATTACCCCTGAGTTTGCCCTGAAACTGGGATTTGCGGCTGGTAAAGTTTTAAAACGTCATAGTAAAAAATCCAAACCATTGGTGGTTCTGGGTAAAGATACCCGTTTGTCTGGTTATATCCTGGAAGCTGCCTTACAGGCAGGTTTAAATGCCGCTGGCGTTTATGTTCA
>DFCG01000113.1:45672-48980 GCA_002367455.1 Acinetobacter sp. UBA3060
TGCCAGATGCTTTACAAGACGAAATTAATCAGGAACTTGAAAAAGATTTTTTGATTGAAGATACGGCGAATCTGGGTAAAAGTATCCGGGTTAAAGATGCTAATGGTCGCTATATTGAATTCTGTAAATCGACGTTCCCGTATCATCTGGATCTGAATGAACTTACCATTGTAGTGGATTGTGCCAATGGCGCAGCCTATAACGTGGGGCCTGCAGTGTTCCGTGAACTGGGTGCACGTGTGATTGCGATTCACAATGAGCCGAGCGGTTTAAATATTAATGAGGGCTGTGGTTCAACCCATCCGGAAAGCTTGCAACAAGCTGTGGTTCAACATCAAGCGGATTTGGGTATTGCCTTTGATGGAGATGCCGACCGTGTGGTTCTCGTAGATAAAGCCGGTAATCTGATTGATGGCGACCATATTCTTTATATTCTTGCGACTCAAAGCTCGAAAAAACCTGCAGGTATTGTGGGTACCTTAATGAGCAATATGGCATTGGAACTGGCGCTGGAAAAAGCACAAGTGCCGTTATTACGTGCCAAAGTCGGCGACCGTTATGTATTGCAGGGCCTGGAAGAAAATGGTTGGACCATTGGTGGTGAGCCTTCAGGTCATATTCTGACTTTGGACAAGAGCACCACAGGCGATGCGATTATTGCCGCCTTGCAGGTATTAACGGTGATGGTTGAACAGAAAAAAGCCCTGCATGAACTTGTGGCTGACTTTAAACTGTTGCCAAATGTCCTGGTCAATGTACGTTTAAATGCCATGTTTGATCCTTATTCAGTGCCTGCACTGGCAGCTGAATTTGAAAAAGCCGAACAGCAGCTTAAAGGCCGTGGCCGTTTATTGATTCGTAAATCCGGCACAGAACCTGTCATTCGTGTGATGGTCGAAGGCGATGATCTGGCTGAAGTCACCACACTTGCAAACAGCCTGGCAGATGCTGTGCGTGCCAATGCAGCTTAACGGGAACATAGATAATGAGTGATCTGATCAAGGATCTAAGTGAACTACGCCTGAATTATGAAAAAGGCGAGTTACAGGAACAGCAAGTCAATCCGAATCCGCATATGCAGTTCTTGCAATGGTTTAACCATGCACTGGAAGCAAAATTGCACGAGCCCTATGCCATGTCGTTGGCAACAGCCAATGCACAAGGCCGTCCGCATGTGCGTACGGTATTGCTGCGTGGAGCGACTGACGCAGGGTATGATTTTTATACCAACTATGATAGTCAAAAAGGTTTAGATCTGGCTAAAAATCCTTATGCCGAACTGTTGTTCTACTGGCAGGATCAGGAACGTCAGATTCGTATTTCGGGTCGTGTAAAGAAAATATCGGAAGAAGAATCGACCGANNAGTCGTGAGGAATTGCAGCAACGTTTTTGGGATTTGCATACCCAGGTTGCCAATCAGCAACAGCTGGACAAGCCGGTATTCTGGGGCGGTTATCGTCTCGAACCCGATTATTATGAATTCTGGCAGGGTCGTCCGAACCGTTTGCATGACCGTTTAAGTTATCGCAAAACCGATGCCGGCTGGACTTTAGAGCGCTTAATGCCATAACCATGCAAAAACTGGAAATCAAACAACGTCCATTGCTGACACGCCCTGAAAATTTACCGGGCGTCCCTGCATTTGTGGCCGAGATTCTGGCTCGTCGTGGGGTGGAATCCGAGCAGGAACTTGAGCTCAAGCTGAAGCATTTGCTGGCACCGACCATGAAAGGCTTGCCTGAAGCCATTCAATTGATGGATCAGGCGATTGATCATGGCCAGAAAATCGTGATTGTCGGCGATTATGATGCCGATGGCGCGACCAGTACTGCACTCATGGTGCTGGCACTGCGTGATATGGGCGCCAATGTTGAATATCTGGTACCAGACCGTTTTAAATATGGTTATGGATTGACGCCCGCAATTGCAGATCTGGCCTTTGTCAGTTTCACACCTGATTTACTGCTTACCGTGGACAATGGCATTTCCAGCCATGACGGAGTCAAACAGGCGCAGGATCATGGCATGCAGGTGATCATTACTGATCACCATCTGACGACCAAGCCGACACCAAAAGCCGAAGCCGTGGTCAATCCCAATCAGCTCGGTTGCGACTTTCCAAGCAAAGCACTGGCTGGGGTCGGGGTGGCATTTTATGTGCTGGCCAATCTGTCGACCCATCGCAAGAAACTGGGGAAATCCTGTACGGTAATTACCAATTATCTTGATCTGGTAGCGCTCGGTACCTATGCCGATGTCGCCAGTCTGGACTATAACAACCGGATTCTGGTTGATGCAGGTCTGAAACGCATTCAGCAAGGGCAGTGCCGTGCAGGAATCAGTGCACTGCTGGATATTGCCAAACGTGACCCTGCTGGTCTAAAAGCCCAAGATCTCGGTTTTGTTCTGGGCCCGCGAATTAATGCGGCTGGACGGATGGAAACCATGGACATCGGCATCGAATGTCTGCTGGCTCCTGATCTAGCAATGGCCTATCCATTGGCTGAACAGCTGAATCAGCTTAATGTCGAGCGCCGTCAGGTGGAAGGCAAAATCAAGCAGGACGCTTTAAACGAACTTGAGAAAATCCAGTTAGATGCGACGGCATTACCTGCTGCGCTGATCATGTTCGAACCGCATTGGCATCAGGGAGTGATCGGGATTGTAGCAGGGCGTTTAAAAGAGCAGTTCCATCGTCCGAGTATTGTTTTTGCCGCGGATCAGGATGGGATTCATATCAAAGGTTCGGCGCGTTCGATTGAAGGTATTCATATTCGTGATGCGATTGAACAGGTGGCAGAGCAATATCCTCATTTAGTCAGTCATTTTGGTGGCCATGCAGCAGCAGCCGGTTTAACCCTGAAAAAAGAAAATTTCGCCGAGTTTAAGCAGGTCTTTGAAGTACTGATTGGTGCGATGGATGAGGATTTATTCACTGCGACTTTATGGACGGATGGAGAGCTGCCAGCTTCTGCTTTTCACATTGAAACAGTCGATTTATTACAGAATTTAAGTCCATGGGGGCAAAAATTCCCCCAACCGATTTTTGATGGTGTGTTCAAAATCATGGACTATCGCTGGCTTAAAGATGTGCATCTTAAGTTACGTGTGGCGTTGGAGAATGGGCAGGTCATGGATGCGATCGCTTTCAATGCAGCGGATAAATATGACTTTGACCCGATGAAAGATACACGATTGGTCTATGAGCTGGATAAAAATGTATTTAATGACAATATCAGCTTGCAAATGCGGATTATCCATTTAGAACAATAGGCCATAAAAAACCGCTCGAGTGAGCGGTTTTTTT
>DFCG01000152.1:0-6006 GCA_002367455.1 Acinetobacter sp. UBA3060
CTTTATGGATAGTCGCTAAGGACAACGAGACTCCGTGCAGCCTCATCAATTCTGTTTGCAAACGTCGAGCACCCAGATTTCTAGCCGAGCGCATTTCCAACATTAAGTCCTCTAGCTCAGCATTGATTTTAGTATTTGGAGATTTTAATGGGCGTTTACTCTGACTACTTAATCCATCAATACCTTGCTCAGAATATCGTTTCCACCACTTGCGTAATGTTGGTCTAGAAATGCCACATCTCCGACAGACTAGGCCAGCATCATTGGTCTCTTCAAATAATTTAACCCATACGAGTCTTTGTTGAATTTCTCTGTTCATAGACACCAATTATATTGAAATGATGTCTATGAATCACACAATTTAATATAAGAGAGATGGGTAACCAGCGTTGCTCATCTCTTTTTTATTCACTATTTTTAATGTTTTCTCTTCCATTTTTGCACCTGTATTTTTTTCATCTAGTTCTAGATGTTTCTTTAATCCCGTTCTTTTCTATTCATTCGACACATAAGGTCACGAATTACGTAAACCCTATATAAGTTTATTTTTTAAACAGTTGAATGCCTTATTTCATACATTAATTTACAGCACACTGTTTCCTCCTAAGGCTCTAATACAAGTGTTTTTTAATTTTTGGCAGCCTTGCTACGAGTCTGTTTAATGTTGAACTAGAGAGAGGAAATCCGCATGCGTGCTCTTACCTATCATGGTGCTCGGGATGTACGAGTTGAATCCGTTCCAGATCCAGTGATTCAGGAACCAGATGACGTTATTTTAAGGGTGACAGCCACCGCCATCTGTGGCTCAGATCTGCATTTATACCGGGGCAAAATCCCAGCTACTGAAGACGGTGATATTTTCGGCCATGAATTTATGGGAATTGTAGAAGAAGTCGGCCCTGAAGTAACCGAAGTCAAAAAAGGTGACCGGGTGATTATTCCCTTTGTGATTGCATGCGGTCACTGTTTTTTCTGTGAACATGAACTCATGGCTGCCTGTGAAAATACCAATACTGGCCGTGGTGCAATTCTCAATAAAAAACAGATTCCACCAGGTGCAGCTTTATTTGGCTTTAGCCATCTGTATGGGGGTATACCGGGTGGTCAGGCCGAATATGTGCGGATTCCCAAGGGCAATGTCGGACCATTTAAAGTACCAGGTTCCCTGCCTGATGAAAAAGTATTATTCCTGACCGATATTCTGCCAACCGCGTGGCAAGCAGTAAACAATGCCCAAGTTGGTCGAGGTTCCAGTGTGGCGATTTATGGTGCCGGTCCGGTCGGTCTGCTGGCTGCTGCCTGCGCGCGGATGCTCGGTGCCGAGCAGATCTTTATGGTCGATCACCATCCTTACCGTCTGCGTTTCGCACATCAAACCTATGGGGTAATTCCTGTCAATTTTGATGAAGTCGATGCTGCTGAATTTATCATTCAAAACACCACAGGTTATCGTGGAGTCGATGCCGTCATTGATGCGGTCGGTTTTGAAGCCAAAGGCAGCATGCTGGAAACCNNGTTTATGCCGGTCCAATTCATGGCTTCCTGTTTGGTGATGCCTTTGACAAAGGTTTAACCTTTAAAATGGGACAAACCCATGTGCATAACTACTTGCCGCAGTTGCTAGAACATATTGAAAATGGAGATCTGTCTCCAGATCTGATTATTACCCATCGCATGAAACTGGAAGATGCTGCGGAAGGTTACCGTATTTTTGATAAAAAGGAAGAAGACTGCCGTAAAGTCATTTTAACACCATAAATATGATTAAAAAAAAGCGCCGTCAGGCGCTTTTTTATTTTTCATCGTCATTTTATCAATCCTCTTTTTCTTGTTCCTAATCAATATCATTTCAGCGATTCCCTCCCTCTTTTCTATCGAGTAATAAAAGAAGTGCCCGATTTTCAATAATGAAATCAAAAAATAAGCCATAAGAGAGAAAAAGAAAAAGTTAAGCGAAAATCGATAAAAGTATGATTCTGAAATAAAAATGAAAGTTCACTTGATTATTAAATCAATTATGTAGTTTAACTACACCTTTATTTTTAATTAAAAATATGTTCCACGCCAATGATTAGATAAACTACACCATATTTATAAGTATTTAATTTATAATAATTTTTTTATTTTAAAACCAATCCAAGGAATCGTCTGGTCATACTAGCGATATCTCGCCAAATCCCTTTTAAATTTAAAATGCCATTTTAAATTTAAAAACACTTACCCACAAGACAAGAGCGTTTAAATTTGAATTTAAAATGAAGAATTAATACATGGATTAAAGTTTGTGGAAAAATATTATCTTATTCACATAAAAATTATGGATAACTTCAGAGTTATCCACATATTTGATCAGGATTACTACACACTTAAAGCAATATCACTCACGTATTCTTTAATTTATTACACCAAATTTTTTATAAGTGATTGAGAACTTAGTTTTTCTACATGGGGGAGTATTTATTATTTTCAGCCAAATCCAAACTGAATATTTGATCAGTTTTATTGCATTTATATTCCTCTAATGCCACTTTGACCTATGCAGTTTTCACCCAGCATTCTGGACTGCATATATACTCTTCATCGTATAAAGAGCGTCCTTCTACCTCTCTTTCCTGTTCAAATATTATTCTTCAAAGAATCAATCCTGATTGTCGTTATAACGACAGATTCACTCCATATTTCAGGTATTCTCCTGAGCTGATGATGTATACATAAACCCTTCCTTAGAGTCGATCCAGCTTATTCAACTTGGCTTTTAAAAACTAAAATGAACCTGTTCTATATCCAAAAATCTGTCCAAAATTACTTTATTCTGCCTAACTCACAGGATATGAGTAAAAAATTTATCTAAAAAAGCGCCTCGAAAGGCGCTTTTTAGTTTTGATTTTATCCTGAGGGATCAGGCATCAATATCTGCATTCAAGGCATTTTCTTCAATGAAAGCACGACGTGGTTCTACGTCATCGCCCATCAAGCAAGAGAACATACGATCCGCTTCAATCGCATCAGTAACTGTCACTTGCAGCATGTTACGGTTGTCTGGATCCATGGTGGTTTCCCATAACTGTTCCGCATTCATCTCGCCCAGACCTTTATAGCGCTGGATCATCATGCCACGACGTGAGTCCTGCAAGATATGTTGCCAAACCTGATGGAAATTGCTGACCTGAATCTTGCGATCGCCTTTTTGCAAATATGCACCCTCTTCAAGCAGACTAAACCAGCTCTTTGAATTCTTTAATAAACGTGCATATTCACTTGAACCTAACAGTACTGAGTCTAACAGGTAGCTATGTGGCAAGTTATGTACATAGATCGTGATACGTGGCAACCAGCTTGCAGTTTTTTGACCATCTGCCAGTTCTTTTTCAAAACGCTCCAGGGTTAATTCTGGACGTAATGTTGGCTGAATGGCTTCAATCGCTGCACGCAGATTCTCACCCCATGTTTCCACATAGGTTTTGTCTTCCAGCTGATCCAGCTTAAAACCTTCCAGTGAAAGTAGTGCATCAAGCAGACTCGCAGGATAACGCTGGGTCAAACGTGCCAAGCTCTTCTGGGAAGTCTGATAATCAGCAATCACATTTGCCAGTGCTTCACCACGAATCGCAGGCGCTTCTGCACTGATATGCAGTTCCAGCTCATCAATCGCATTCGAAATTAGGTAAGTTTCCAGTGCATCATTGTCCTTGATGTACTGTTCCTGCTTGCCTTTTTTCAGCTTGTACAGTGGTGGCTGGGCAATATAGATATGACCACGTTCCACAAGTTCTGGCATTTGACGGAAGAAGAAGGTCAACAGCAGCGTACGGATGTGTGAACCATCGACGTCAGCATCGGTCATGATGATGATTTTATGATAACGCAGTTTGTCCGGATTATATTCCTCACGACCAATACCACAGCCGAGTGCGGTAATCAGCGTACCGACTTCAGCAGAGGAAATCATACGGTCAAAACGGGCACGTTCCACATTCAGGATCTTACCTTTCAGTGGTAAAATCGCCTGCATTTTACGGTTACGACCTTGCTTGGCTGAACCACCTGCAGAATCACCCTCGACCAGGTACAGTTCAGACAAAGCTGGATCTTTTTCCTGACAATCGGCCAGTTTGCCTGGAAGACCGGCAATATCCAGCGCACTCTTACGACGTGTCATTTCACGTGCTTTACGCGCTGCATCACGCGCACGTGCTGCATCAATGATCTTGCCAGCAATCGCTTTGGCTGCTTGTGGATTTTCCAATAAATATTCAGAAAATGCCTTGTTCATGGCCTGTTCAACAGCCGTTTTAACTTCACTCGACACCAGTTTTTCTTTGGTCTGTGAAGAGAATTTTGGATCAGGTACTTTGACTGACACGATGGCAGTCAGGCCTTCACGCGCATCATCACCCGATACCGCAACTTTTTCCTTTTTCAGGATATTTTCGCTGTCCATGTAGTTGTTTAAACCACGGGTCAACGCAGCACGGAAACCGGCCAAATGCGTACCACCATCCTTTTGCGGGATGTTGTTGGTAAAGCAACGTACATTTTCCTGATAAGAATCATTCCACTGCAATGCGACTTCTACCGTAATACCGTTATCGGCCTGTGCAGCAGTGAAATGGAAAATATCATTCAGGTGAGTTTTGCCTTCGTTAATATATTTAACGAACTCAGACAGACCACCTTCATAATCAAAGACATGCTCGGCATTAATGCGTTCGTCACGCAGCACAATACGCACACCTGCGTTCAGGAACGACAGTTCACGCAAACGACGCGCCAAAATATCAACATTAAAAATGGTCTGACTAAAAGTCTCGGCACTTGGCCAGAAACGGACACGAGTACCGGTTCTATCGGTATCGCCCACTACTTTTAATGGATATTGAGAATCGCCATGACGGTATTCTTGTTCATGAATTTTACCGGCACGGTGAATGGTCAATTCGAGTTTTTCAGACAGTGCGTTGACTACGGAAACACCGACACCATGCAGACCGCCAGACACTTTATAACTGTTGTCGTCGAACTTACCACCGGCATGCAGAATGGTTAAAATCACCTCTGCTGCAGACACACCTTCTTCAGGGTGAATGTCGGTCGGAATACCACGACCATTGTCAGAAACTGAAACCGATTCATCTTCATGGATCGTCACTATAATTTCATCACAGTGGCCTGCCAAGGCTTCATCAATCGAGTTGTCGACTACTTCAAACACCATGTGGTGCAGGCCCGTACCATCGTCTGTATCACCAATGTACATGCCCGGACGCTTACGGACTGCGTCTAAACCACGTAATACCTTGATGCTAGAGGAATCATAAGCCTTTTCAATGGTTTGTTCTGTTTGAGAAGCAGCTTGATCTTCTGAACTCATGGTTTCTCCCTAGTGAAAAATAGGTCTATCCAAAGATGGGTAAAACTCAAAAAATATTATTGCACAACTTGAACTGTACCGTTTTCAACACTGAATAACTGATATGAGATAGACAAATCATGTAAGTGCTTTTGTACTGATTCATGGTCTAAGGTGGTAATAAAAACTTGACTACCAAGTTGGCTCAATCGCTCAATTAAACGTTGTTGTGCGGTTAAATCTAATTCTGCTGTCACATCATCTAATAATACCACAGTTTCCTTATTACAAGAATGTAGCATTGCGATTTGCGACAGTTTTAGTGCGATCATCAGCAGCTTTTTCTGTCCGCGCGACAGGATCACATCAGCATCCCCCATCGGGGTCTTTAAACGCAAATCTGCGCGATGTGGGCCATATTCGGTATAGCGTCGCTCACAGTCTTTTTCATGCTGGTTGGTCAGATCATTTAGCAGGCCGGTTTCACTATGAAAGCCCGGACTGTATTCCAGACTGACTTGCAATTCAGGTAATAACTGTTTCAGATCATCTTCAAAAAATGGCTTCCATTGTTCCACGATGCCGACACGTTGTGAGTGCAGGATTTCACCATATTCACTCAGCATCTGGTTCCACGGTTCCAGATCAGACAGACT
>DFCG01000152.1:6103-7381 GCA_002367455.1 Acinetobacter sp. UBA3060
GCAGCCAGTAAATGAATCGCCTCTAAAATCGAGGTTTTACCTGAACCATTTTGCCCATAAAAAACATTAAACGGCTGCAATCCGTGGAGAGCAACCGTCTTTAAATTCCGCACACGCTCAATATGTAAACGCGTAATATGCATGTCTTATATGAGTATCAAGAGCCGCGGCTTAAACACGCATCGGCATGACGACATAAGTCTGATCAGTATGCGCCGGGTCTTGTACTAAGACAGACTGATTCGCTTCAGTCATAGTCATTGATACATCATCGCCATCCAGCACACCGAGGACTTCAATCAGATACTGCGCATTGAAGGACATTTCTAGCGGTGAATCGGCATATTGAATCGCCAGGTCTTCAATCGCTTCATCCTGCTCCGGGTTATTGGCACGAAGTTGCAAAGAATCAGCATTGAAGTTCAGAAACACACCGCGAAGTTTTTCATTACTTAAAATCGCCACACGCTGCAAAGACTGCTTGAACACGTCATGTGCGATCATCACCACTTTGTCGCCCCCACGTGGAATCACACGGCGATAATCCGGGAACTTACCATCAATCAGCTTGGTGGTGAAACGCACGGTAATATCCGCCTGTTCCTTGTCACGGCTTGGCATCTTGATGGTCACATTGAGCAGTTCACGACCAATCAATAGAGATAATTGTTCATCTTCAACGCTGAGCAGGCGCTGTAATTCTGCAACGGCCTTACGTGGCACAATCGCCTGAATCGGTTGTGTTGCAGTAGATTGAGCCACTGTTTCACACAGTGCCAGACGGTGGCCATCGGTGGTCACAGCACGCAACTGATTGGCATCAATTTCCAACAAAGTACCGGTCAGATAAAAACGTACATCCTGAACTGCCATGGCAAAAGCAGTTTTTTCGAACAGGCGTTTAAGTTCACGCTGTGTCACCGTTACTTGCGTGCCTTGGGTGTTTTCAGTGTTCAGTAATGGATAATCATCAGCAGGCAAGGTACCCAGTACAAAACGGCTGTTGCCCGATTTAAGGATACAGCGCTGATCTTCAGTAATATGCAAATCCACCAATGCCGCTGAAGGAAGGGACTTACAGATATCAATCAGCTTACGTGCAGGAACTGTGGTCTCGCCTTCCTGTAAACATGCACCTTCAGCCAGTGCTGTACTCGCCACCAGTTCGACTTCCAGGTCGGAACCGGTCACGGTCAATGCTTGCGCAGTCACCTGAATTTTCAGGTTAGACAGGATATTCAAGGTATGGCGACGTTCAACCGCTCCTACGACATGTGA
>DFCG01000014.1:0-144 GCA_002367455.1 Acinetobacter sp. UBA3060
GAAAGAAGGCACCCCCATATTACGTAAACGGGTCAAAGTCTCAGGCGCACTATTGGTATGCAGCGTCGACATCACCATATGACCGGTCTGCGCCGCTTTAATCGCAATCTCGGCAGTTTCCAGATCCCGGATCTCACCGACCAT
>DFCG01000014.1:223-1125 GCA_002367455.1 Acinetobacter sp. UBA3060
ATCTTCCGCCGTTGAGATATTGGTATCTTCACGGTTTAGGATATTCAGACCGGTATACAGTGAAACAGTTTTACCGGAACCTGTTGGACCAGTGATCAGGAGCATCCCTTGCGGTTTGTCCAGTGCCTGCATAAACAGTTCTTTTTGTTCCGGTTCATAACCCAGTGCATCAATCCCCAGCATCGCGCTGGACGGATCCAGAATACGTAGTACCAGCTTTTCACCGAATAAAGTAGGAAGTGAGTTGACACGGAAATCAATGGCTTTGTTTTTGGATAATTTTAGCTTGATTCGGCCATCTTGCGGTACCCGTTTTTCTGAAATGTCCATTTGCGACATGACTTTAAGACGTGAAGATAAACGAGTTGCTAGCTGTAGCGGTGGTGTTGCAATCTGGCGTAATACCCCATCGACCCGGTAACGTACCCGATAGATTTTCTCATAAGGTTCAAAATGTAAGTCTGAAGCCCCCATACGGATCGCATCAATTAGTAATTTATTAATATATTTAACAATAGGGGCTTCTTCACCCTTGTTACTGTCATCCTCTTCTTTATTCGGATCAGCAGATTCGACATCAACATCCAGATCAAAGTCTTCATCAAACTCAAACGTGCTTTCTTCAGTAAAATTCTGCTCGATCAGTTTTTCAAGTTTATTGTGTTCAACAATAATGGTTTCAATATTGAGTTTAGTCGAAAAACGGACTGCATCGATCGCTTCGATATTGGTCGGGTTGCTGGTCGCAACATATAAAATACTGGAATTTTTAAAAATCGGCAGGATGCGATACTTGGTAATCAGCTTTTCATCAATCGCATCCCGCAAAATTTGGGCAGGATCATAGGCACTGATATCAAACAGCGGTTCGCCAAATTCAACTGAAATCGTTTCAGCAATGA
>DFCG01000014.1:1196-9897 GCA_002367455.1 Acinetobacter sp. UBA3060
GCACTGCGCATATCTTCAGCCGAGATGACGCCTTCCTCGACCAAACGACGAATAAATCCGGTAAATCTTGGCGACCCCTGTAATGCTGTCATGCTATAAATGCCTACTCATCAAATTCTTTTAATTGCTATACTAAAATTATACGTTTGTTACGTAAAAATACCATAGCCAAGAGTGCTGCTAGCTTCCTCATCTCCAGTAAAAGCATGAACTGGTTAGAAGAAGTCCCCATTTTTTTAAGTGATAACAAAAAATAACCATTTTGGATAGTCTAAACCGAGAATGAGTGATAAGAAAACTATTCTTTTAATTTTCCAATTCCGTGTAGAATGTGCCCAATTCAAAATATGTAAATGAAATAGGTTAATTATGTCGGTTTCGACGATTACCCCTTGGGTGATAGGTAACTGGAAAATGAATCCGGTGCAGGCAGAGGCATTGAGCTTGGTGCGTGGTATTAAGAATTTNNATTGCCTTAAGCCAGATTCAGGCAGAGCTGTCATCTGCGGTTCGTCCGATTTATACCGTAGCACAAGATGTTTCACGTATTTCAGGAACGGGTGCCTACACCGGTGAAGTCAGTGCTGAATTACTCGCAGATAGCAAAATTCACTATGTACTGGTGGGTCATTCCGAGCGCCGTGAAACATTTGCAGAAAATGCTGATATTTTAAATGCTAAAATCAAGAATGCTTTAAGTGCTGGTTTGACGGTAATTTATTGTGTCGGTGAAAGCCTGGAACAACGTGAAGCAGGGCAGGCAGAAGCTGTAGTATTGCAACAAATTTGTGATATTGCTGCTGTGGTTGAATCAGAGCAATGGAAAAATATCGTGATTGCCTATGAGCCGATCTGGGCGATTGGTACTGGTAAGACCGCTTCTCCGGAAGATGCACAGGCCATGCATGCACAAATCCGTCAAGGTTTAAGCCAGATCACGGGCTATGGCGAGACTATGGCTATTTTATATGGTGGTAGTGTCAAGCCGGAAAATGCAGTAGAGTTAGCAGCCTGCCCAGATATCAATGGGGCATTGGTCGGTGGTGCATCACTCAATGCTGAGTCGTTCCATAAAATTGCTCATGCATTTGCAAATACACAATAATTAGGAGTTCAGCATGCAAACTTTTGTGCTGGTAGTACATATTATCTTAGCTGTTTTGATGATTGTCTTGATTTTGGTTCAGCATGGTAAAGGTGCAGATGCTGGTGCCTCTTTCGGTGGCGGTGGTGCAGCGACAGTATTCGGAGCATCGGGTTCGGGTAATTTTATGACCCGTTTGACTGCGATTTTTACTGCACTGTTTTTCGTGACCAGTCTGACTTTGGCGATTTTGGCCAAGCAACAAACCTCGAATGCCTATAGTTTGGGATCTGTTCAGTCTGCGCCGACCGTACCTGTGCAATCGAATGAAACTTCACCAACTGCACCAGAAACGACCGAATAGTTTTAATTAGTCCTTTCTTTTTTTCAGTGATGCGACTAGAATGCGTCACAGCTGCGGTGGTGGTGGAATTGGTAGACACGCTACCTTGAGGTGGTAGTGCTTTCGGGCGTGGGGGTTCAAGTCCCCCCTTCCGCACCAACTTATAATCCAGNNTGTTGTTGCGGGATGGAGCAGTCTGGTAGCTCGTCGGGCTCATAACCCGAAGGTCGTTGGTTCAAATCCAGCTCCCGCTACCAATCTTTTAAAGATGCAAACTTTAAAAGCAGCTTGGAATATTAAGCTGAAAGTTTTTTGTACGCTGATGCGGGATGGAGCAGTCTGGTAGCTCGTCGGGCTCATAACCCGAAGGTCGTTGGTTCAAATCCAGCTCCCGCTACCATTTTTTCAGCGACAGATCACAAATATGCAGAATGATGTGGTTTTGATTGAAAAGTTCTCATCTTTTGTATATAATTTTTGCACGTTGATGCGGGATGGAGCAGTCTGGTAGCTCGTCGGGCTCATAACCCGAAGGTCGTTGGTTCAAATCCAGCTCCCGCTACCAAGTTTCTAAAAAGAGGCTCACAACAAGGTGGGCCTTTTTGCACAGTGGGATTTGAAAAAATCTTAAATTGTGCATTAATTGGGGCGATTTACGCCCTTTTTTATTGGCTATCGTGTAGTGTCGACATTATTTGGTCAAATCTCCATGTTTCACTACTACTATAGTTTGTATTGGTTTG
Organism: Acinetobacter sp. UBA3060; assembly: GCA_002367455.1. Classification (GTDB taxonomy): domain Bacteria; phylum Pseudomonadota; class Gammaproteobacteria; order Pseudomonadales; family Moraxellaceae; genus Acinetobacter. Next base: position 3,367 of record DFCG01000014.1, read on the forward strand.
TAGTGGTCAAATAGATCATAAAATCGCACCAGATGACGAGAGTAAATGAAGCTATCAAATAAAACTCAAGCACTTCAGGACTTGATTGCGCCGGCAGTTGAAGCCTGTAATGTAAACCTTTGGGGGATCGAATTCCTGCCACAGGGTAAATGTTCGTTATTACGTATCTACATCGACAAGCCAGTCGATGAGAGCGTTGCACCAGCAATCAATGAAGATGGTGAAGAAGAGCAGGGGCGTGGTATTGGCGTTCAGGATTGTGTGCGTGTAACGCAGCAAGTGGGCGCAATGCTGGATGTTCATGATCCGATCTCGGGTGAATATTCACTTGAAGTATCTTCGCCAGGCTGGGACCGTCCATTCTTCCAGCTCGAGCAGATGTCAGGCTATATCGGTCATACCGTAGCACTACGTTTGATCAGTGCGGTAGATAACCGTCGTAAATTCCAGGCTAAACTGGTTGCTGTCGATCTTGAAAATGAAATGATTCAGGTTGAAGTAGAAAAGCAACAGGTATTGGAGATCGACAGTCACAATATCGATAAAGCAAATTTGGTCTTCCAAGATTAATTGAATAAATAAAAATTTAACGAATAGGTGACGTATGGCACGTGAAATTCTGACCGTCGTTGAAACGGTTAGTAACGAAAAAGGTGTACCTCGTGAAGCGATCTTTGAAGCGCTTGAGCAAGCTTTAGTTGCTGCGACAAAGAAAAAATTCTATGAAGGAACACATTCGGAAGAAGCACGTTTACGTGTGGAAATTGATCGCAAAACAGGTGACTATCGTACTTTCCGTCAGTGGGAGGTGGTTGCAGACGAAGACCATGAAATGCCAGCTTGTCAGGATGCCATCTCTGATGTCGATCCGGCAAAATGGTCGATTGGTGACATTCGTGAGCTTGAAGTTGAATCGATTGACTTCGGTCGTATTGCAGCGCAAATTGCCAAGCAAGTGATCGTACAGAAGATCCGTGAAGCAGAGCGTGCACTTGTAGCCGATGCTTACGAATCTAAAGTCGGCGAGCTGATCTACGGTGAAGTGAAAAAACAAACCAAAGACGGCTTCATTATCGACTTAGGTGACAATGCTGAAGCGTATCTTGCTCGTGAAGAAATGATTCCGAAAGAAATCCTTCGTCCGAAGCAACGCGTGAATGCGATTCTGTTCAATGTCAACCGTGAAGGTCGNNGCGGCTCGCCAACCAGGCGTTCGTGCTAAAATTGCAGTGAAAACCAATGACCACCGTATTGACCCGGTGGGTGCTTGTATTGGTATGCGTGGTACCCGTATTCAGGCTGTACAGCAAGAGCTCAATGGCGAGCGTATTGATGTAGTAGTTTGGTCGGATGATCCTGCGCAATATATCGCAAGTGCATTGGAACCAGCAGATGTATCGAGTATTGTCATTGATGAAGATGCACGTACTGCAGACATCATTTTCGCAACCAGCGATCAGCTGGCACGTGCGATTGGTTCACAAGGTCAGAACGTTCGTCTGGCATCTGAATTGACTGGCTACAAGCTGGACATGATGCTGGAAGAGGAATACTACGCCCGTCAACAAAACGAAGCGCAACAATATTTAGACATGTTTGTTACCCGTCTGGATATCGCGGAAGATTTGGCGATGGCATTGGTAGAAATGGGCTTCACCTCGCTTGAAGAAATTGCTTATGTCCCTGCGGAAACGTTTGATGAAATCGAACTGGATGCGGAACTGGTTGAACTACTGCAAAGCCGTGCGAAAGAAATTGCACTTGCTGATGCATTACAACAGCAAGAGAACATACAAGCGCCAAGTGAAGAACTTGTTGCAATGGAAGGCATGACAGTAGAGATCGCGCAAGCGCTAGCAGCTCGTGGTGTGGTAACAGTGGATGATTTAGCAGATCAGGCGACTGACGATATCGAAGATATTGAAGGTTTGGGTGCTGAGAAAGCAGGTCAACTCATTATGAAAGCGCGCGAATCATGGTTTAACTAGGAGGTAGTATATGACGGACAAGTCGATTAAAGAGTTAGCCCTCAACGTGGGTCGTCCAGTTGAGAAGCTCCTAGAGCAGGTTCGTGAGGCAGGTTTACCACAGCGTAAAGCTGACGATATTATTACCACCGAACAACAAGATAGCTTGATGAGCCATGTGAAAAAGTCACAGGGTTCGGAAAGCCAAGCAGGGCAAATCACGTTGAAACGTAAAACGACTAGTACGGCTAAAGTAGCCAGTACTTCAGGTAAGGCGAAAACGATTAATGTAGAAGTTCGCAAGAAGCATACATTTGTTAAGCCGGATCCAGAACAGATCAAAGCAGAAGCATTGGCGAAAGCCAAGGCTGAGCAACAGGCCAAAGCTGCGCCTGAACAGAATACAGCGCAAGCTGCTTCTGCTGAAGCTCCAAAAACTGGCGTAAATAACGCGAATAAAGCTTTAGAGGCGATGCGTGCTGCTGCAAAGCAAACCAGCGACAAGCAAGAAGTTTCTAAAGCTGCAGTTGTGGTAAAACGCAAATCAACCAACAAGCCGATTGTGAAGCAAGTTGTTAAACCAACTGAAACCGCTGAACAGAAAAAGGCACGTGAAGCAGAAGCAGCAAAATTAAAAGCTGTTGAAGAAGCGGCACGTCGTAAAGCGGCTGAAGAAGCGCAGCAACGTACGCTTGAACAAATGCGTCAAATGGCGTCCAAGTACACCGCGGAAGATACCACTGCAACGATTCGTGTTGTTGATGATTCTCCTCTGGCTGCCGGCCTTGTTGGTCAGGCATATGAAGACTCTTTTGCCAAAGAAGACCGCGAAATCAAACGTGGTACGAATACGCCGAGCGCGCGTGCACCTAAAAAAGGTGGTCGTCGTGGTCAGGAAGAGCAAAGCTTCAGCAAACAGCCTAAGCGCGGTTTAAAAACTAGCCAGGGCAACAAGCACGGCTTCGAAAAACCTGTGAAAAAACAGGTTTACGATGTTGAAATCGGTGAAACGATTGTCGTTGCTGACTTGGCTGCGAAAATGGCAGTTAAGGTTCGTGAAGTGATTAAATCACTCATGAAAATGGGTGAATTGGTTACTCAGAACCAGGCGATTGATCAAGAAATTGCTGCACTTGTTGTTGAGGAAATGGGCCATAACCCGGTACTGGTTTCTGATACACAAGCTGAAGATAACTTGCTTGAAGCAGCTGAAGAAGCACGTGGTGCGCAATCTACGCGTGCGCCTGTTGTTACCATTATGGGTCACGTTGACCATGGTAAGACATCGCTGCTTGACCGTATTCGTCGTGCCAAAGTGGCTGCTGGGGAAGCGGGCGGTATCACACAGCATATCGGTGCTTACCATGTAACTACTGATAAAGGTATGATTACATTCCTTGATACTCCGGGACACGCAGCATTTACTGCAATGCGTTCACGTGGTGCGAAAGCAACAGATATCGTGGTTCTGGTTGTTGCAGCAGATGATGGTGTAATGCCACAAACTGCAGAAGCAATTGACCATGCACGTGCTGCAGGTACACCAATCATTGTTGCAATCAACAAGATGGATAAAGAATCTGCTGATCCAGATCGCGTATTGAATGAATTGACTGTGAAAGAAATCGTGCCAGAACAATGGGGTGGTGACGTTCCAGTGGCAATGGTTTCTGCACATACTGGTCAAGGTATTGATGAACTTCTTGATATTATTTCGATTCAAGCTGAACTTCTAGAGCTTAAAGCATCGGAAGAAGGCGCTGCACAAGGTGTCGTAATTGAAGCACGTGTAGACAACAGCCGTGGTGCGGTAACGTCTATTCTGGTTCAAAACGGTACATTGAAAGTAGGTGATCTCGTTCTTGCCGGTTCATCTTATGGTCGCGTTCGTGCGATGACGGATGAAAATGGTCAGCGTATCAAATCTGCAGGTCCTTCGATTCCAGTGGAAATTCTGGGTCTTCCAGAAGCACCAATGGCGGGTGACGAAGTTCTTGTGGTGAGTGACGAGAAGAAAGCACGTGAAGTTGCCGATGCGCGTATGGATCGTGAACGTCAAAAACGTCTTGAGCGTCAATCTGCAATGCGTCTTGAAAACATCATGGCGTCTATGGGCAAGAAAGATGTGCCTATCGTAAATGTTGTGTTGAAAACTGACGTACGCGGTACCTTGGAAGCATTACACGTTGCACTTGCTGAGCTTGCGACTGATGAAGTTAAAGTACGTATCATCGGTTCTGGTGTAGGTGCGATCACTGAGTCTGACGTGACACTGGCTGAATCTTCAGAAGCAGTTCTACTCGGCTTTAACGTACGTGCGGACAACGCTGCGCGTCAAAAAGCAGATGCAGACAGTATCGACATTCGTTACTACTCAATCATCTATCAATTGATTGATGATGTGAAAGCAGCAATGAGCGGTAAGCTTGCACCAGAACATCGTGAAACGATTCTGGGTGTTGCACAAGTACGTGAAGTATTCCACTCAAGTAAGTTTGGTGCGGCTGCGGGCTGTATGGTACTTGAAGGCGTATTGCATCGTAACAAACCGATTCGCGTATTACGTGATGACGTGGTTGTGTTCCAGGGCGAGCTTGAATCTCTTCGTCGCTACAAAGAAGTGGTTGAAGAAGTTCGTGCCGGTATGGAATGTGGTCTTGCGGTGAAAGGCTATAAAGACATCAAAGCACTTGATAAGATCGAAGTGTACGATGTTCAACTGATTAAACGGAGTCTTTAATGGCGGGTAGTCAACGTCTGAAGCGTATGGCGGATACAGTACAACGCGAGTTGTCAGAACTGATCCGTCAGGAGCTGAAAGATCCACGCTTAGGTGGTCTCGTGACCATCTCTGCGGTGAAGGTGAGCCCAGACCTGGGATATGCGGAAGTTTATGTCACTGTGATGGGACGTGAACTTGGCGATGAGCAAAGCCAAGAAGCCAATAAAGAAACTTTAGATGTGCTGAATAAAGCATCTGGTTTCTTGCGCCACGAGCTGAGTCGTCGTATCAAAACCCGTATTACGCCTCGTCTACGTTTCCATTACGATAAGACCAATGCATATGGTAACTATATGTTTGGCCTGATCGCTGAAGCTGTGAAGGACTTACCTGAAGCTGAAGCAAAAAAAGATGATGAATAAGTCTTAGGACTAAAAAAGCCACCTTCGGGTGGCTTTTTTATCTCTCTATTTTGAGATTTAAGAAAATTTGAATTGCTTGCTCAATTAACCTAAATCATCATTGCGATTGATTTTCTTTTCATAAAAGGTACGACGGCGTGAACGCTGCCAAGGCAGGGGACGTTCCAGCGTTTCCGGCACTTCGCCACTCAAAGAGCGTAACCGCAAATGCAATGCAGCCTGTGCCATCAGATTGGCGGATACCGGCGCAGTAATAAAGGCAAACAGGGTAATCAGCACTTCAGCAAAACCGAAACGGCCATACATGGCAGAGAAAATCATCGCCGCAATTAAAAAACTGCCGAGGCCCAAAGTACTGGATTTGGTCGGTGCATGCAGACGCATGAACAGATCGGGCAAACGCACCATCCCAATTCCGCCGACCAGCATAAAGAAAGCACCAATCAATAGAAAAATCGACACCAGTATTTCTAAAATTAAAGACATTTAAAAACTCCTAGTCGATGACATGGCCAGTNNACCGCACCCAGACAAATCAATAATGCATAAGGTAGAATTGTCATGCTTTTTCTCCTGATCGTGCATTAAAAATCTCAATGAGCGGGCGTTCATAGCGCTGTTTGATCGTTTCGATTTCTGCTGCTTCATCCTCTGTGCTTAAGGCATGCACCAGAATATCACCACGATCCTGGTCAATCCCTGCAGATACCGTGCCCGGTGTGGTGGTAATAATCATCGCCAGCAAGGTGTTGACTTCTTCATGTTCGGTATCTAAAGGCACACGGAACCATTTCGGATGCAGGTTCTTGGTTGGACCAAGCACCAGTTTTGCGACTTTAATATTGGCTACGACAATATCCCAAACTACGACGAAGAACAGGTGCAGGGCAGGAGTCCACTGGATATTGGGGGTATAGTCAATAAAGGGTTCGACCATACGTGGAATGATGACTGCGAGTAGCAAGGCCATCAGTAGGGTTCCAGCGTCCAGGCTGTGTGCCAGTAAAACCCAGCTCAGTCCCACAATTACAGAAACCAGCGGATGTGGGAACCAGCGTTGAAATAATGATTCAGCCATTAAGGTCCCTCCGCCGGTTTAAGTTGATTATCATCATATTCGGTCTGTTCAATATGCTGCTGGTCAATCTGGCGTTGCTTGAATTCTGAAATATGTTCACCTTTCAAGGTCGCTTCTGAAATCACATAAGGAATCAGATGCGCATTAGGATCTATCACCTCACCACCATATTTGGTTTCTGGCAAATACTTCGGATCGAATGGCTGCACGCTAATAAACTGACCTTCTGCATCCGGTTTTAACAGTGCGGCTTCATAGACCGAATTGTTTTTGATCTGTTCCGCAGTCTGATAATTATATTGATAAATCGGTCCGGCAAACACCACGTAGGCGGTTAAGCTC
>DFCG01000014.1:9946-18524 GCA_002367455.1 Acinetobacter sp. UBA3060
TTTACCGAAGAATCCACTAAACGGTGGCAGGCCTGCCATCATCAAGGCGATGATGAAATAGACAATCGAAACCAGCTTGTTCTGTTTCATCAGTGGGGCGATTTTAAAATGATCTTTAAATTCGCCACGCTGTGAGGTAATCCAACCCGACAGAATATAAAATGCGGCCGCAATCAGGGTGCTGTGTACCAGGTAATATAGCGCACCCGCCCAAGCAGCAGTATTATTCAGGCTAATGGCCACCAAAATCGTTCCGACTGAAGACAGCACCATAAAACCGACAAAACGGCGCAGACGTTCGGTGCCAATCGCACAGATCACCCCATAGACGGATGTGACCAGGCCAATCACTAGCAGACAGTTCATCAGAATCTGATGGCTATATTCATCATCAAAAACCGTGCCGTTGATCCGCAAAATCGCATAAACCCCGACTTTGGTCATGATGGTAAAGAGCGCGGCAACAGGAGTCGTGGCTACTGCATAGGTTTTGGGTAACCAGAAACCCACCGGCAGCATTGCTGCTTTGATTCCAAACACCACAAACAGCATCAAGCCACCAGCAACCGCCAGTTTATGCTGATCTTCTGCAAGGGTTGGCAGCAAACGGGCCACATCAGCCATATTCAGGCTGCCGACACTGCCATAAATCATCCCGAGTCCAATCAGGAACAGCGCAGACGCCAGCAGGTTAATGGTGACATAGTGAATTCCCAGCTGAAAACGTGCCTTACCTTGTCCATGCAACAGCAGTACATAAGACGCCATCAGCAAAATTTCAAAGAATACGAACAGGTTAAACAAGTCACCGGTTAGGAATGCACCAGTCAGACCCATCAGCAGGAAATGCACCATGGCATGGAAATAACGGCCGCGTAAGTCCCATTCTTTGCTGGCATACCAGACCACAGGCAAGGCGAGCGCATAGGTCAACACCAGCATCATGGCCGAGAGCTGATCCAGCACCAGCACGATCCCGAATGGTGCTGCCCATTCGCTGAGGGTGTATACGCTGATTTGGCCCTCGCTGCTGTTTATCAGATAGCTAACGGCAATGATCAGGCCCAAGATTCCCGAGAGATGGCTGATACCACGACGCCAGGGTTGACGCCAGTCCGTGATCAGAGAGCCTGCACCCGGATTGCCTAAAAGTACAAGGGCAAAAGCGGTAAAGGCCGGCAAAAGAATGCTGAAAATAGGAGTATGTTGAGTCCAGAAATTGAGAAGATCAGTCATTAAGGCTCATCCTCACGTGGATCAATCTGGGGGATATCTTCTTTTGAGTCAACGTGGTCTGTTCCTGATTCGTAGCGGCTACGCAGTGCCAGTTGGACAATAAAGGCAGTGGTGGCAAAGCCAATTACGATGGCCGTCAGCACCAGTGCCTGAGGAAGAGGGTCGGTCACATTCGAGGCTTCGGTTAATACTGCAGGTGAATTCATCTGAATCCGGCCCATGGCAAATAAAAACAGGTTGACCGCATAACCAATCATGGCCAAGCCCAACACCACCGGGAAGGTACGCGCCCGCAGGATCAGATAGATGCCTGTGGCTGTCAGCAGGCCAATCGCGGAGGCTAATAAAAATTCTAAACTGATCATTCTATTATCCTCTTGGTACGGGGCCAGACATGCTGGAGTGACGTGAATCGCCCAAGACCGAAATCATCAGCATGGTGGCACCGACGACAGTGACATAGACGCCGACATCGAATAGCGCAGCCGAAGCTAAATGCATTTCTCCAATGATGGGCGGAGAGACATAAATATGTGCACTGGTCAGGAATGGACGTGACCAGAACCAGGCCGCGACACCGGTCAAACCGGCAATGGTTAAGCCGACTCCAATCCAGATTTCATAGAGACGACCAGATTTGGCGCCCAGCAACTGTTCGGTTTTGTCCTGTCCCACTGCGATATATTGAATAATAAGTGCCAGTGAGGTGACTAAGCCTGCAATAAATCCACCGCCCGGCAGGTTATGGCCACGCATAAAGATATACAGGCTGACTACGAGCGCGACCGGCAAAATCCAGGATGCGGTAATACGCAACATCAGCGGGGATGGGTTAAAACGATAGGTCAGGCCCTGGGTCATGGTGGTACCATGCGCACGCATGCCATCCATCAGGCTNNGACTGTTGCAGGAAGAACCATGAAATGGAATTGTGATCACGGGTCATGATCAGCCAGGCAATTGCTGCAATCCCGAGACCGCCGCCCAAGGCAATAATGGCATCACGCCAGCGACGGGTCGGACTCGATTCATACGGAGTTAGTTGTGGCAGTAAAGATAAACTCATCAGGAGCAGAACCGTGGTGACCACATCGACCGTAATCTGGGTCAATGCCAGATCGGGCGCCGAAAAGCCGATAAAGACCATGGTGACGACCAGACCGACTGCACCGCTAATCAGTACCGCTTTAATCCGTTCATGATGGAACCACAGCAGCATCCAGCAAGCCGAGAATAGCAGTAACCACAAGATAATCGCCAGGGCAGGAGCATGGGTCAGCTCGCGCGTACCCGTACCCACTGCATTGCTGAGTAATGGGAATCCCACCAGGCCGACGGTAAAAATCACAATCCATAATAAATAGCTTTGCAATTTGCCATTTTCAGTGGCACGGCGGAAACGACGTGAATTCAGCAGCAAATTTTTCAAAAACAGGTCGAACAGTATCCGGCCCTGTAAGCGGCCCAGTTTTGGATCCAAGTCGATTTCACGTAAGGCGCCACCTTTGGCGAGAGAAAAGTAAAAGATTATTCCGCCGAGCAGAGCAATCACACTCATCAGCAGGGGCAGGTTGAAACCATGCCAAAGCGCCAGATGAGTACCTTCAAAATCAAAATTTTGGGTCGTCGCTTGAGTGGTGCTATTGACAATTTTTTCCACCAGAAGAGCGGGCAATAGACCGACTAAAATACATAAAATTGCTAACAAAGTGGCCGGTGCGCGCATACCAAACGCAGGTTCATGTGCATCTTTATTCGGGACCTGCTTGCCTAACGGACCATCGAAAAAGACCCCATGCACCAGTCGAATGGAATAAGCCACCGCAAAAATCCCGGCCAATGTTGCGAAAATAGCGGAGCCGACCATAAGTGGACCACTCAAGCTGGCGACCAGTTCGGTAAAGAACATTTCTTTGGACAGGAAACCATTGGTCAACGGTACACCCGCCATGGATGCTGCCGTGATCATGGTCAGTGTTGCGGTAAAGGGCAGTAATTGCCATAGGCCAGACAATTTACGTAAGTCACGGGTACCAGATTCATGATCGATGATGCCGGCAATCATAAACAGTGCCGCTTTAAAGGTGGCGTGGTTAATAATATGGAAAATTGCTGCTGCAACGGCCAGTGGTGAGCCAATCCCGAGCAGACACATGATCAGACCTAAATGACTGATGGTGGAGTAGGCAAGTAAGCCCTTCAGATCTTCCTTAAAGATGGCAAAGAAGGCGGCCATGCACAGGGTAAACAGACCAACAAAGGTCACAATATTATGAAACAGTGCAGCACCGGCAAAGATCGGGAGCAAACGTGCGACCAGGAATAAACCGGCTTTGACCATGGTGGCCGAGTGCAAATAGGCAGAGACCGGTGTCGGTGCAGCCATGGCATTCGGCAACCAGAAGTGGAACGGGAACTGCGCACTTTTGGTAAAGGCACCAAGTAAAATCAGCAACAAGGTTGGAACAAATAAATGATGGGACTGAATCTGCTCAGTCATCGTCAGGATTTGGTCAAGCTGATAAGTGCCGGTAATTTGACCAAGCAGGACAAAACCGCCCAGCATCGCCAGACCACCCATTCCGGTAATGGTCAGAGCCATACGCGAACCACGTTGCGCCGCTTCGTAATTGCTCCAGTAACCTACCAGCAAGAAGGATGAAATACTGGTCAGTTCCCAGAAAACCAATAAGATAATCAGGTTATTCGACAATGAAATTCCGAGCATCGCCGCCATAAACAGCATCAGCAGGAGATACAGTTTGCTCAGTGAATTTTTTGGATTGAGATAATAATAGGCATAAATATAAATCAGGGTGCCAATTCCGCTGATCAGCAAGGCAAACAGCAATCCCAGAGAATCCAGGCGAAAACTGAAATCAATGCCGAGCTGGGGCAGCCAGGACCAGGTCTGGGTCATCACTGCACCGTCAAAGATGGCAGGCGCCTGACTCAATAATAATAAGAAACTGCTGAGGCTGACACCAATTGCCCCTAAAGCCGTTACCCCGCGCGAAAATTGCTTCAGCCACGAGACAAGGGTTGTGCCTAATACTAACGGTAACAATATAATAATCGGCAGCACACTCGTATCCATTGTCATGATTTAGGTTTTGACCAACCTAAGGTGAATCTTTATCTTTCAAGGATTACAGGACCCCAAGGAGCGACCCAAACTTCTCAATCTTGAAAGCCAAAAGAATATAAAACAGTTGTATTGCGCAACTTATAAACGATAGCAAATTCCGATTTTACAATGAAATTCGCAAATAAAACCGATCATATTACAGGATAACAACAACATCAACGTTTTTATGTGGAACTTATAAATTATACGCCGGCTCGGATTTAACAGGCGCTGCATGCTTAAACAGATCATCCAGAAGTGACCGAAAATTAAGATTAAATTGCAGGCATTGATTGTAAATTTGACTCAAAATAGTTTAATCAGGGCAAAAAGAGAATGCTGAAAAGGCTTCCTTGTTTACTCAAACAGTCGCTCTTATTTTTTTGAATCTGTTTAGAGCGACTGAGGTAGCGTCGGATGATGCTCCTGAGTAAGTAGGACCAGCAATTCCTGCTGCTGTTCCGGATTTAACTGTTGTTGAATCATTTGCAATACAGCAAGCGGTGTGACGGGTTCGATGACCGTTTCCAGTAAAGTATCTTCGGAGGACAGGTCTTTATTTCGCTGCAGTTCCAGCTCTGCGTAGATCTGATCAAACTGGGTTTTCATACTTTCAAGATGAATGGGGTGCAGCTGTTTATTTTCCAGTTTCAGACATTGAAAGCCTTGCGCCTGTTCCAGTAATTCAGGTCGGTTGCCGGTCGCAATAATCTGCAAGTTAGGAAAAGCCTGATGCAGGCGTGACAGGATCACTGCTGCCATCTCCTGATCCAGTTGATGATCAATTGCATCAATCAACAAAATGCCTATACCTTCCTGACAAGGGAATAAACTGTTGGGATTCAACAGACAAAGACGCCGCACAATATCACCCACCAGCGCAATCCAGTTGCGGATACTGTTAGGCAGTTGCTGGAAACTAAAGGTTTGTTGCTGGTAGGTCACCATCAGTTGCAGCTTGGGCTGGTATTTTAAATATATCTGGCTGACTTCTGGCATGATCAGCGACAGGGCCTGTTTTAAAGCGGTGAGATTTGGTGCATGCAGATGTGCCTGGGCTTTCTCGATCTGCCGAGCCAGTTCATCTCCTCGGATATTCTCAGGCTGCTGCAAGGCACGCGCCAAAATCTGGTCCATAATCTTGGCACTTTGCGCATTTTCAATATCACTGATTTCACGAAACCATTCAAAAAAACGGGCAAAGGTGGTGAAAGGAATCGCAGCGATTTCATAAGCATGTGCAGACTGGAGAATGGCCGGGTTATTTTTGCTGAGCAGATTGACTTCATTGGTAAAACGTTCAGCAGGATAATAGGCAATCAGGGGTAAGCCGAGCAGGGGATCGTGCAAGCGGGCTTTGTGATACAGGCTGAGCACGCTTTCAAGCTGTGAGGTTTCTGCTTTGCTAAATCCTAGACCCTGACTGTTTAGGGTCTTGTAGATTTGCCATGAACAGCTTTGTAGCTGGGTAGGCTCAGACTGACTGGATTCTGGCAAGCTGCCCATATCTTCAGGAAAACCGATCCGGATATCAATTTTGGATTGCAGCCGGTTTTGCATGATGTCCTGATCTTGCATCACCAGACCCGCAGCACGGCTATCACGATAACGGGCTGCAAACCAGGTCAGTGCCTGATAGCTAAAACGTAAAAGCGTAGTTTTGCCAGTTTCCTGATTGCCCAGAATCAAGGTGATCGTGCATTGCGGATAATTAAACTGGAGCTGAATGTCGGAAAAATGCAGGGTATGTTTCAGTTGAAGCGCTTGGATGTGCATAGATCACCTGTCCTATGAGGTTTACATCCATGCCATGCACCTTAACCGACTGCCTGCCGAAGCGACTGCGGCATTTTGATCTTCAGTTGCTGAATCAGGTCATAAATGTGATGAATATTTAAACTCACTTTAGCACGTGTACAAGCCACGTAAAGTAATCTTAATTCTTCATCACTAATTTTATGATCTTTTTCATTCAGCTTAAACTGATAGTCATCTTCAATATGAACCCGATCCCATTCCAGACCTTTGGCCTTGTGTGCCGTGGAAATAATATAGTCAGCTTGGGCAATCGGGGTGATTTTAGCCAGGGCTTTTTTTAGTGGATCAGTCCCATGTTCGTCCACCAGTTTGACCAGTGGCTTGATGTCACTGCCTTCATTGGTTTCACAGTATTCATGGACATCATGCCAGGAGTTAAACCAGGCCAGTTCCGGTACATCAACCACACGTTTGCCCTGTTTCAGCATGGCGGCCGCATCGACAAAACGATTCAGTTTGACGTGATCGGCTTGCAGACTGACTTTATCCCCACGAACTAAACCTGCTAATAACAGTTCCATGGCGCGGGCATTAGTCCGGCATAAAATTGCATCCCGCATTTTGGTATGCGGTTTATTCACGACTTTAGAATCTAACAATGGATTGCCGAGTAAAGGCACAGTTTCATTTAAGGCACCTAAAATGGCATTGGCATTCAGGGCAATTTCAGGACCGAAACGAAATGAGGTGGTCAGACGTGATTCAGGTAAAGGTAGTTGCTGCATGGCATTCACTGCACCACGCCAGGCATAAATCTGCTGATGCGCATCTCCGACATAGATCACCTGGGTGCTGCGCTGTTTCAGCAAAATTCCCAGCATTAAGGGATCGGCATCCTGAGCTTCATCGAACAGCACATAGTCGGCCGGGATATTCGGTTCAGACAACGCCCAGAGTTTCAGGTAAATGTCATGACCAATGCCTGCCTGATGATTTGGATCAATCGACTCTAGCCAGCGTCGTTCGACTGCCGGATAAAGTTTCTTCTGTAAAGTCTCGATATCATCCGGATGCAACCAGCTCGGCGCCTGGATATGCCGTGGGGCAGGGTATTGCGAACTGGTCGAGCAGAAATAACCAACAGCATTGGCGACCAAGCTTGCCAGACGCGAAGGCATCAAGACATATTTTTCATAACGCCCACCCATCATGCGGCGCATGGTCATCGGTTCAAGCCGGTATTCTTTGGCAATAAAACTTGGACTCAAACGTGGCAAGCGCAGTTTGTCGGTGACTCCACGTGGAACACTGCGAAACGCCAGTGAGTGAAAAGTACGGCAATCGACACCCCGGTGAAACTTGGCTTGCGCTTCACTGGCAATGGCCTTGTTAAAAGCCAGATACATGCCACGTCTTTGCGGCATGGCATCACTGATCATTTGCAGGGTCGTGGTTTTACCTGTGCCAGCATAGGCAATGACTTTAAAGGATTTGCCCAGACGTGCGTTATCAATGGCAGTGGCCTGCTCATAGGTCGCGGTCGGTTTTTTTAAATCAGACACAGATGAATTCAAGGCTTAATGCTGACGGTTGGCTTTTTCAACCAGGCCGGACAAGCCTTGGCGACGAGCCAGTTCATTTAATACCAATTGCACATCCAGGTCGAAATAGCCGAGCATGACGATGGTATGGAACCACAGATCTGCCACTTCATAGATCAGATCATTTTTATGGTCTGCCGAAGCATCCTGATCAAAGTCTTTGGCTGCCAGCACGGTTTCAAAGCTTTCTTCACCGACTTTTTCCAGAATCTTGTTCAGGCCTTTATGGTAGAGCTTGGCCACATAAGAGGAGTCCGGATCGGCCTGTTTGCGTTCTGCCATCATTTGACCCAGATAAGACAGGACTTCGACCTGCTCAGATTGAGCGGTTGAGGCTTCCATCGCCAGCGTATGCGGATTTGTCGATTTTTCGCCATAAATCGCAGATGGATCTTTCAACTGTGCATCGACAATTTCCCAGCCATTTGGTGTGAGCTTGCGATAGAAGCATGATTCACGGCCGGTATGGCAGGCAATGCCGCCATGCTGTTCAATTTGCAACACAATCACGTCGGCATCACAGTCCAGACGGATTTCATGTACGGTCTGAAAATGTCCTGATTCTTCGCCCTTATGCCATAACTTGCTGCGTGAACGGGAGAAATACACTGCCTGATTTTTTTCGGCAGTTAAAGCCAAGGCTTCACGGTTCATCCAGGCCACCATCAACACACGTCCAGTTTGATGATGCTGGGCAATGGCAGGGACTAATCCTTGTTCGTTAAATTTTACTTCATCGAGCCATTGCGCGTTGTTCATAAGGGTTTCCATCATTTCAATCAAAATATAAAAATACGGATAGGAAATATCCGCTGATAGTGTACGTGATCTCGCAGCATTTGCGGCAAAAATCTGT
>DFCG01000014.1:18644-21546 GCA_002367455.1 Acinetobacter sp. UBA3060
CGCACCAAAGGCATATAGATCGATGTGATTGCGATTTTATGCGAATGCACTTCTGCAGACAGGCAGCGGCTAAAGGCATCCAGCGCAGCTTTTGATGCGACATAGGCCGAAAAACGGGTGGCATTGGCCAGTACGCCAATCGAACTGATGTTAATAATATGACCCGCGCGACGAATCATCATTTGCGGCAGGATATTCATCACCAGACGCACCGCGCCGAAATAGTTCAGCTGCATGGTACGTTCAAAATCATGAAAACGATCTACCGACTCATGTACGGCACGGCGAATCGAACGTCCTGCATTATTGATCAGAATATCAATATGATCGACTGAGGCAATAATCTGTTTGGAAACTTCATCAATCGCTTCCATATTGTTTAAATCACATGGAAAGATTGAGGCTTTGCCGCCTTTGGCTTCAATTTCTGATTTTACTTGTTCTAGGGTTTCCTGAGTACGGGCCACCAGTAAAACATGGGCACCTGCATCAGCCAGTTGATGTGCTGTCGTTAAACCAATACCGCTGGATGCACCGGTAATCAGGACGGTTTTACCTGCAACACGTTTTTCCAGTTGTTTGTGTAGTCTAGTTTTCACGTTTGTTATCCCTAATTTGAAGTCAGCGTTCAAATTATTTTTATTAAAGGTCTATGGCGCTCTAACAGAAGATGAGAGCGAAGGTGAGTCCAGATATGATAACCAATTCTTCAGGAAAATCTATAAATTAAAGTATTGAAATTAAAATAAAAATTAGAGTAATTGCTCTATTTGTGTTCACTCTTTCATTTAACTTTTAACATGAAAATAAAAAGTAAAGCAAGTGGCTGTTTTAGAAAATAAATAAAAAAACCTCACCAAAATGATGAGGTTTCGAAGCGGCTCGGGCACCTTTTTAAACGGCCGCCAGCGCCTGTTCCAGATCGGCAATCAGGTCATCACTATGTTCAATCCCAATGGATAAACGCACCATATCCTCACTGACGCCTGCCGATTTTAACTCTTCGGCATTGAGCTGACGATGCGTAGTAGTCGCCGGATGGCAGGCCAGACTTTTAGCGTCGCCGATATTGACCAGACGGGTGAACAATTGCAGGGCATCAATAAAACGTGTGCCGCCTTCGAGACCATGTTCTACCCCAAAGGTCAGAATGGCAGAAGGTTTACCTTTCACATATTTCTGTGCCAAGGCATGCTGTGGGTGATCTTTCAGGCCGGCGTAATTGACCCATTTCACTTTAGGATGTTTTTGCAGATATTCAGCGACTTTCAGTGCATTTTCGGTATGACGTTCCATACGCAAGCTTAAAGTTTCCAGACCTTGCAGAATCAAAAACACATTCTGCGGACTGATCGCAGCGCCGGTATTACGCAGTGGCACTACACGCGCACGTGCGATATATGCTGCTTCCCCCAAAACTTCGACATAGTTCACGCCATGGTAGCTTGGATCAGGCGTATTCAGGGCAGGGAAACGTTCAGGGTATTTACCCCACGGGAATTTGCCGCTATCCACAATAATGCCGCCAATTGAATTGCCATGACCACCGATATATTTGGTCAGGGAATGCACCACAATATCCGCACCAAAGTCGAAAGATTTTTGTAGTACTGGGGTGGCAACGGTATTGTCGACAATCACCGGTACGCCATATTCATGTGCAATTTTAGCAATGGCTTCCAAATCAATAATATTACCCAGCGGGTTACCAATCGATTCCACAAAAACCAGTTTGGTTTTTTCATCAATCAAGTCATGCAGACTTTCCGGTTGTTCATAATCAAAGAAACGGACTTCAATACCCTGTTTGGGCAGGGTGTGCGCAAAAAGATTATAGGTACCTCCGTAAAGCGTTGACACAGAAGCAATGTTGTCACCCGCTTCCGCAATGGTCTGAATCGCATAAGTAATCGCAGCCATGCCAGAGGCCAAAGCCAGCGCGCCAATTCCACCTTCCAGTGCTGCGACACGTTGTTCCAGAACCGCAGTGGTCGGGTTCATAATTCGGGTATAGATATTGCCCTGAACCTTTAAATCAAAGAGATCGGCCCCATGTTGAGTATTGTCAAAGGCATAAGACGTGGTTTGGTAAATCGGCACTGCCACAGCTTTGGTGGTTGCTTCTGGGGTATAACCTGCATGAATCGCAAGGGTTTCTGCTTTATAACTCATTCTGTTTGATCTTCTTGTTTAAGTTTATGGCTTGAGTGTAGCATTTTCACATATGAGTAAAAGTGCAATTTTATTGAAATAAATATATGAAATATTCATATATCGACCTGGATTTGAGTCGTTTATTTTACTGAAAACAACTGTTTAAAAAAACATCATCAATAAACTTGTAACAATGCATTGAAGTTCATGGCAATGGCTTATGTTTTCGCAGCTTTCTGCGTATAATAGCCGATTATTTTTTCGCTCATTTTTGAGCTGGGGTGGTTGTTTTAACCCCATTTGGTTTTTCAGTTGAGGAGTCCTACGTGGCCCAATATATTTACACGATGAACCGAGTGTCGAAGATGGTTCCGCCTAAGCGCGAAATCCTGAAAGACATCTCCTTATCATTTTTCCCAGGCGCTAAAATTGGTGTGCTTGGTTTAAACGGTGCAGGTAAATCTACCTTGCTTCGTATTATGGCGGGCGTAGATAAAGATTTCTCTGGTGAAGCACGTGCGCAACCGGGTATAAAAATCGGTTATCTTGAGCAAGAACCACCTTTAGATGAAACTAAAGACGTTCGTGGTAACGTCGAAGATGGTTTACGTGAACCGCTTGATGCCTTGGCACGTCTGGATGAAGTCTTTGCTGAATATGCAGCAGAAGATGCGGATTTCGATGCACTTGCGAAAGAGCAAGAGAAGCTTGAAGCGATTATCCAGACTTGGGATGCGCATAACCTTGC
>DFCG01000014.1:21594-27821 GCA_002367455.1 Acinetobacter sp. UBA3060
AAAGAACTTGAATGGGTTCGTTCTAATGCCAAAGGTCAGCAAAAGAAAAACAAAGCGCGTATGGAGCGTTTTGAAGAGCTTAACTCGCGCGAATTCCAGCAACGTAACGAAACTTCTGAAATCTACATTCCACCTGGCCCACGTCTGGGCAACAAGGTTGTAGAAGTTGAAGGCATCAGTAAATCGTTTGGTGATCGCTTACTGTACAAAGATTTAACGTTCACAGTACCACCTGCTGCAATTGTGGGTATCGTGGGTGAGAACGGTGCGGGTAAAACCACGCTATTCCGTATGATGACTGGCGAACAGCAACCAGATACCGGTACGGTAACGCTGGGTGAATCGGTTAAAGTGGCTTATGTCGGTCAGATCCGTGACACCTTAGATAACAACAAAACCGTTTGGGAAGAAGTTTCTGGCGGTTTAGATATCTTGAAGATTGGTGATTACGAAATTGCATCTCGTGCGTATATCGGTCGCTTTAACTTTAAAGGTCAGGATCAGCAAAAGCGTGTAGGTCAATTATCAGGTGGTGAGCGTAACCGTTTACAACTTGCGAAAATCCTGCAAATGGGCGCAAACGTGATTTTGCTGGATGAACCATCGAACGACTTGGACATCGAAACCTTGCGTGCACTTGAGGATGCCATTTTGGTATTCCCAGGTACTGTGATGGTGATCTCGCATGACCGGTGGTTCCTAGACCGTATTGCAACGCACATCTTGTCATTCGAAGGTGAAACACCTGAATTCTTCACTGGTAACTATGCTGAATTCGAAGAATATCGCCGTAAACGTGATGGTGATGATCTTGTAGCGAAGCGTCAAAAATATCGCAAAATCGGTGTTTAATCATCTCCGACTTTTGTAAATAAAAAAACCAGCCTCAGGGCTGGTTTTTTTATGTTTATTATATGGTGGAGGGTAAATTAGATTTCCCACTCATGATTACATTCACGGCATTTCCATTTCTTTTGGGTTTGCATGAATGCCTGCATTGAAATTTTAAAATCAGGTANNAACAGGAACAGGGCAGGGACCAGAAACATTAAGCTTTTAGGAACCACTGGACGTGGAGCTGCTTGACCTGGCTGGGCCACTGGCATGATTTTCGGGCTTTGACACTTAGGGCAACGATATTGCATTACAACTCCAAAATTCTAAATTACTGATTATTTTATCGGAAGATGCGAAGAAACCGAAATATTGCCCAACATAAAATATACAGGCAATAAAAAACCCAAGTCGCAATGCTTGGGTTTTTTTATAAGATGACAACAATATATTATGGTCATCTTGAATATGGCGTCCCTACGGGGATTCGAACCCCGGTTACCGCCGTGAAAGGGCGATGTCCTAGGCCTCTAGACGATAGGGACAATTGAGGCAAATAACACAGCTAAAGCAAGACTTGATTTGGTGGAGTCAAGGAGGATCGAACTCCTGACCTCTACAATGCCATTGTAGCGCTCTACCAACTGAGCTATGACCCCAGTCTGTGTGAGCGCTATATTAGGGATATCGCGCTCACACGTCAACACAAAAATTAATTAAGCTTGATCAACTGCTTCATTTTTCGGCAACTTTAAGCTTTCATTGAGTTTTTCCCAGATTTTCAGCTCTTTTTTGCTTGGACCACCGACAATTTCCAGCGCATGACGTAAACGTGCAAAGGTTAAATCAGGACCAATGGTCACCATCGTTTGCATCACTGGTGTAGACGCAGTCGAACCGGCGATCGCAATAAAGAACGCAGGCATGAAGTCGCGCAACTTGATTTCCATTTGCGTCGCCAGGTCCATCAAGGTCTGGCTCACTGTGTCGTTATTCCAGGTGAACAGGCTTTCTAAACGCCAAATTGCGAATTGAAGACTTTGACGTACCTGTTCATCCGACAGTTTCTTGCTTTCAAACTGTTCTTTAGACAGGGTCGGGAAATGGTTNNACATCAAAGATCGGACCACCGAGTGATACACGTTTGATATCAAAATGTTCAATCATTTCAGCCAAAGTGAATTTTTCACTTTCATCTGGCATTGACCAGCCCATGCGACCCAAGTAGTTCAATAAGGCTTCAGGCAATACACCGATGTCTCTATAGTAGTTAATTGAAGTCGGGTTTTTACGTTTAGATAGCTTAGATTTATCCGGGTTACGCAGTAGTGGCATGTGGCAGAGTACCGGCATGTCCCAACCGAAATATTGATACAGCAACTGATGTTTCGGAGCAGATGGAATCCATTCTTCACCACGAATTACGTGAGTGATTTGCATCAAATGGTCATCTACTACGTTAGCCAGGTGGTAAGTCGGCAGCCCATCGGTTTTCAGCAGAATTTGCATGTCTACTTGTGCCCATGGAATCTCGACTTCGCCACGCAGCATGTCATTGAACTTACATACACCTTCAGTTGGTACTTTCATACGGATGACGTGTGGTTCACCAGCGGCCAAACGACGCTCCACTTCTTCTTGAGAAAGATTCAGACCGCGACCGTCATAACGTGGTGACTCACCACGTGCCTGCTGTTCTGCACGCATTTGATCCAGTTCTTCTGCAGTTGCGAAACAGTAGAAAGCATGACCTTTCTCTACCAGTTCCAAGGCATAATTTTTATAGATATCCATGCGTTCTGACTGGCGGTACGGCGCATGCGGGCCACCGACATCAGGACCTTCAGACCAGTTCAGACCCAGCCAGCGCAATGAATCCAGGATCATTTTTTCAGATTCAGGCGTTGAGCGCAGTTGGTCAGTATCTTCAATACGAAGAATGAATTCACCACCATGCTGTTTAGCAAAACATAAGTTAAACAAGGCGATATAGGCAGTACCTACATGCGGAAAACCAGTAGGAGAAGGTGCAATACGAGTACGAACAGTCATAGCCGGATCTAATCTTAGATATAAAATTGCAGCTATTATAGCGAAAAAGCCACATCACTTAATGCTTTATTCAACATTGAGTGATGTGGCTTTTAAATCCGGGAATATTCAGCGCTGTTGATGCTGATTAAGAATGAGCACTCGAAAAAATACTTTGGACAAAGCGGGTGAAGCGGTAATTCTGTTCTGCAAAGAAATTTTGCGAAGGTGCGACTTTAAATGCAGTCAAGACTTTTAGATTATCTTCTGTTTGAAGTGTTTTTTCAGTTTTTTGTTGCTGAATCGCTTTTTCAATCGGCGAAGTCTTGCTTTCAACAGTGCTTACTGTAGGCTTCGGCAAATCTGTCTTCACAACGACGGCATGACCGAGTTGAATCGAGAACAACATAATCAGGCTTAGGATGCTGGCTGTGAATAATGTAAATTTCATATCCAAACTTCCTCCTTACTTCTGGTTGGTTTTATTTTGTTAAAAATGTTTTTTTAATACTCTGTCTACAATTTAATCACAGTTGATCATAAAGAAGTAGAACCAAGTCACATTTTTTACAAAAGAAATAATATAACTCTGTGGAAAATTACCAAAAGTCGTAATTTCCTGTTTTGGTGGCCTATTTTTAACAGACAACTGTGAAGAGAACGTGAAGAACTGTCTTATATTGTAGCAGAAGATTACTTTTCTAGCAGAATATGTATCCGGATTTAATTGTTAGAAGATATCTCAAAATCAGAAATAGATTGTAGATATTGTTATAAATATATGATTGTTATGTTTATTTTTTATTTGTATAGTGCAGGTCATATAAACAATGAGTTACATCAAATGAAAAAAATAATAGCATCCGCAATCTTGACAATTTTAGTGGGAACAGCAGTACAGAATTCCATTGCCAAAGATTTCCTGAATGTCTCTTATGACCCGACCTGTGAATTTTATCAGGAATATAACGAAGAAATTTGGCAAATTTTGGAAGCAGAAAACCGGACAAACGGTTAATTTTAAACAGTCGCATGGTGGCTCAGGCAAGCAGGCGCGTTCAGTGGTCGATGGTTTGCAGGCCGATGTGGTGACTTTGGCTTTGGCCAATGATATCGAAGAAATCGTCAATGCAGGTTTAATCGCGAAAGGCTGGCAAAAAGAGTTTCCGAGTAATTCGGCACCTTATACGTCTACGATTGTATTCTTGGTGCGTAAAGGGAATCCAAAGCAAATCAAAGACTGGAATGATCTGACCAAAGCGGGTGTGGACATTATTACCCCAAACCCGAAAACCGGTGGTGCACCTCGTTGGATCTACCTGTCTGCTTGGGGTTATGCACTGAAACAACCGGGCGGTAATGATGCGAAAGCCAGAGAGCTGGTGAAAAAACTTTATCAAAATGTCAAAGTACTCGACTCCGGTGCGCGTGGTTCACTGACGACGTTTGCCGAGCGCGGTATTGGTGATGTGCTTTTATCCTGGGAAAATGAAGCCTTGCTGGCGACCCAAGGTCTGGGTAAAGATAAGTACGATATCGTCTATCCATCCATTTCAATTCTGGCCGAGCCATCGGTAGCGATTGTCGATAAGAACGTGAATAAAAATGGCACTACCCATCTGGCAAAAGGCTATTTGAACTATTTATATTCACCGAAAGGGCAGGAGCTTGCTGCGAAATATTTCTTCCGTCCGCGGGATGCCAAAGTCGCTAACAAATATTCGGCTCAGTTCCCGAAAATCCAGACCTTTACCATTGATAAAGTCTTTGGTGGTTGGGCCAAAGCGCAAAAAACACATTTTGTGAATGGGGCGATTTATGACCAGATTTACAATGAAAAAAGATAAGTAAGCGGTCGTCTAAATATAATAAAGAAAATGGCTAAAGTGTTATCCATTTTCTTTATATCTAATGCATAAAATTCTATATATTAGATATAAGTAGAATAATAAATAGTATTTTTCTTTTAAAAACAAAATATTAATGCAGAAAAACCTTTTATTTTATCGTGTTGTGATGTTGTAGGGTGAATTGCGATAAATGATTTTATTTCATATAGTTATATCTAATGAAGATAAACTCCGTGCTGCCATGAAAATTCAATTAAAATCGTTATTTAGTGCTGCCTTATTGGCGACTGGTTTAGGCATGACCGCGACTGCTTCACAAGCAGCAGACCGTCAGTTTCTGAATGTATCCTATGATGCCACGCGTGAATTCTATGATGAATTTAATAAATCATTTGGTGCTTACTGGAAAAACCGCACCGGTCTGGATGTGAATTTCAAGCAGTCACATGGCGGTTCGGGCAAACAAGCACGTTCTGTGGTCGATGGCCTGAAAGGTGATGTGGTGACTTTGGCGCTGGCCAATGACATCGAAGAAATTGTGAAATCTGGTCAGATTCAGCCGGGCTGGCAAAAGGAATTCCCACACAACTCCGCACCTTATACCTCGACGATCGTATTCATGGTACGTAAAGGCAATCCGAAAGGCATCAAGGACTGGAATGACTTAACTAAACCAGGCGTGCAAATTATTACGCCGAACCCGAAAACGGGTGGTTTGCCGCGTTGGGTGTATCTGTCTGCATGGGGTTATGCCGAGAAACAGCCAGGTGGTAATAAAGCCAAAGCACAGGAATTTGTCGGCAAGCTTTATAAGAACGTGAAAGTGATGGATTCTGCTGCACGTGCTTCAATGACCACCTTTGCTGAGCGTGGGATTGGCGATGTATTGCTGACTTGGGAAAATGAAGCTTTAGTAACGCAAAAAACCTTGGGTAAAAACAAGTTTGATATCGTTTATCCATCAATTACGATTTTGACTGAACCGTCAGTGGCGATTGTGGATCGTACCGTGGAGAAAAATGGCAATAAATGGTTAGCAACAGGTTATATCAATTACCTGTATTCACCCTTGGGTCAGGAAATGGCAGCTAAACATTTCTATCGTCCACGTAATGAAAAAGTATTAGCGAAATATTCGGCACAGTTCCCGAAAATCAAAACCTTTACCATTGATGAAGTCTTTGGTGGCTGGGCCAATGCACAGAAAACCCATTTTGTGAATGGTGCAATTTTCGACCAGATTTATAACAGCAAACGTTAATTGATCTGCGAAGTCATCTGGATTGAAAAAAGCCTCCGAAACCGGAGGCTTTTTTGTATGAGAAAAATGCTAAAACGGTTTTCTCTATGGAAAGTAATATTTATCTACAAAAAGTCGTTTGGAGCTTTGCCTAAACAGGGTGATAATGTGCAGTTAAATTTTTCCCCCTATTGATTGAGTTTTTATGTCACATATTTCTGTATTACTTCACGAAACGATTGATGCCTTGTTGGCGGGTCGCAATACGGGAA
>DFCG01000051.1:0-2876 GCA_002367455.1 Acinetobacter sp. UBA3060
CCAAATTTGCATGATAGGGTCAAGGTTTCATTGACGCCGATTTTACGGTATTGCTTCACTTGGTTACGGATATGTACCAAGCCCAAGATCGGAAATGGAAATGCTTCTGAAGTCATCATGTGCATTTGCAGGCTTTGTGAAAGAACCGTCAGATAAATCGCTGGTATATAACCATTATTTTTAAAGCCGCAGACTTCATTATAAGCTTTCAAATGTTTTTGATCGACCTTGAATGAATCCACCACATATTCAACTTGCGGTAGAACTTTTTCAGCTTTCGGCTTTTTAAAAATCAAGCCTTGAATCACTTTTGGATAGGCTAAATAAGGTTTTGGAAGTTGACTAAAATGGCGCGTATTCATACTGAACCTTTGGAAATTTTATTATTTCAATTTGTCTAAATGCACCTTCTCTTGCGCCATATATGGCTCTGGGAGAAGGCTGGGATGAGGGTCAATTCATCCCATTTTTCATTTAATTTTTACCTCTCCCTAACCTTCTCCTTAAAGGAGAGGGATATCTCCCTCTTTCATAAAGGGAGATTTAGGGGGATTCTATTAAGCCCCTAAAAGACTTTGACCACATACACGTACCACGTTGCCATTTAAACCTGTTGATGCAGTAGCAGCAAACATTGCAATCGTTTCTGCAACATCGACAGGTAGACCGCCCTGACTCATCGAATTCATACGGCGGCCCGCTTCACGGATCGCAAATGGAATCGCAGCCGTCATCTGAGTCTCGATAAAGCCCGGTGCAACGGCATTAATGGTTATACCATTTTTTAATGTCGGTGCTGTGAATTTTACTACACCAATCACCCCGGCTTTAGATGCTGCATAATTGGTTTGACCCAGGTTTCCTGCAATCCCAGAAATTGAGGATACACAGATAATACGGCCATTGGCATTTAGACCATCGTTGGAGATTAAATAATCATTCACGCGTTCAATTGCCGACAGGTTGATGTTAATCACCAGATCCCACAGTTCAGGCTTCATATTGGCCAAGGTCTTGTCACGAGTAATTCCGGCATTGTGCACAATGATGTCTAAGCCGCCATGCTCTGCTGCCGCTGCCTTGATCTTCTCACCTGCATCTGCAGCTGTAATATCAATAGCCAAGGTAGAACCGCCGATCTCACTAGCTACACGATCAAGGTCAGCCTGCTGTTGTGGAACATCCAGACAGATGACATGTGCACCATCACGGGCCAATACATGGGCAATCGCTTCACCAATACCACGGCTTGCGCCTGTCACAACCGCAGTTTTACCCGCTAATGGCTTGGTCCAGTCTACGTCTACTTTTTCAGCTGGTGAAACACGGATCACCTGACCAGAAACATAAGCAGAACGTGGAGAGACCGCAAAACGTAATGCAGATTCAAGATTTGCTTCAGCACCCGCATCTACATAAATCAGATTTGCTGCAATCCCTTTTTTGAATTCTTTAGCCACTGATTTCACGAAACCTTCTAGGGCACGTTGAGCAATCGCCTGGCTCACCGATTTTGCTGTTTCAGGTGTCGTACCCACAATCACGACACGGCCAGAACTTTGGATTTGACGCGCAATCGGGTTAAAGAAATCATAAAGTGATTTTAACTGTTCTGAATTTTCGATCCCTGAAGCATCAAAAATNNGGCGTAGCAGACTCAAAACGGTCTAAAGAAGTTGGGGATGGCAGACCCAAATTTTTAATGACAAATTTACCAATAGGAGATTTTGCAAAAGTTTGGTACTGATCAGTCATGTTTATTATCTCTCATACAAATTAATTTTTGGTTGATCTAAAGTTATCCTTAAACTTCAATATGATGCCAGACACATATATTTCAATAGATCCGCCAGATTCCGCCCAATCATACTTGAGATAATAGGCAGATGACTTGACCTGAGCGCAGTCTGTAATGTCATTGTAGTCAATACAGGCTATCCTCTTCTATGCTAATGTAAGCGCCAAGAAGACGATCTATTTGCCTGGTAAAGCCTTATGAGCAAAACAACTCAAGAAAATCCAGCAGTCGAGAACTCTGCGACAGAAACTGTGTCAAAACCATCAACGCGCACCAAGCGTAGCACTAAAAATACTGACACAGCCACTGGGACAGAAAAAAGTCCGACTAAAACCACGCGTACACGCAGTACATCTGCACGTACCAAAAAAACGACTTCAAGCCAACAAGATTCAACATCTATAACACAGACTTCTGTTCAACAGGAACCAAACATGAGCCAAAATACAGTTCGCCGCGTTGCTATTATCGGTGGTAACCGCATTCCATTTGCACGTTCTAACGGTGCTTACTTTACGGCATCCAATACTGATATGTTCACAGCAGCCCTGAATGGTCTGGTTGAACGTTTTAACCTTCAAGGTCAACGCTTAGGTGAAGTGGTTGCAGGTGCTGTACTGAAACATAGCCGCGACTTCAACATGACTCGCGAATGTGTACTGAATACTGCTCTTGCACCGGAAACCCCTGCTTATGACATCCAGCAAGCATGTGGTACTGGCCTTCAAGCGGCATTCCTGGTCGCAAACAAGATTGCTCTAGGTCAGATAGAAGTGGGAATCGCAGGTGGTGTAGATACGACTTCTGATGCACCAATCGCTTTTGGTGATGGCTTACGTAAAGCATTACTTGAGCTGAATATTGCGAAAACGGCAAAAGACCGTTTAAAAGCACTGACTAAAATCAATGTGAAAGACCTGATGGATGCACCAAAAAATGGTGAGCCACGTACTGGCCTGTCTATGGGTGACCATCAAGCAATTACTACACTGGAATGGGGTATTTCTCGTGAAGCGCAAGATGAGTTAGCCGCTTCTTCACACCAGAAAATGGCAGCAGCCTATGAAGAAGGTTTCTT
>DFCG01000114.1:0-3003 GCA_002367455.1 Acinetobacter sp. UBA3060
AGTTTTTCTTTTAAAATGTCGGCAAAGGCTTCTGCAGTCAGGCTGCGAAAAGTATGGTCAAATTTCGCCACTGCGATATAGTCCACACCCAGCTCAGTCAGATATTCAACTTTTTCACGCAATGATGAAATACGCGGTGGAGCATCATAACCCTGAAAGTATTCAAGTGGTTGCGGCTCGAAAATCATCACTACAGATTTTAAACCCTGTGCTTTGGCCACCTGTTGCAGCTGACGGATCATCGCCTGATGGCCTAAATGCACGCCGTCAAAATTACCGATGGTCACGGCAGTTTTGGGTAATTCAGAATGAGAGGCTAGAGCATTTAGACGGAGCAGCTGCATGGGCAAATCAAGTGATTAGAAATATCGAGAGGCTATATATTGCCATAATCTCGCGCTTTCGTCTTGCTGTTGTGTTTTTATGCAATATTTTTCTTGAAAATTCATCTTCCTTGGAATTGAGCCGGCTGGTTTTTCTACGCACTAAGTATGTTTGATCAGAGCACTGGTGCTTTTCATTCAGCCGGTTTTGTTTTCTAATGTCAGGGTTTTTTTTGATATCAGGTGTTTCGAATGTCCGATCTGGCGCTCATCATGGCTCTACCCAATGAATCCAAAGGCTTGTTTGAAGCAGAAGGCATTCAGGTACATTACAGCGGGATTGGTAAAGTCAATGCGGCTTTTAAAGCTTTTGAGGTGATTCAGAACACCGGTTGCAGTACCTTATTGAATTTGGGCAGCGCGGGAAGTTCGCATTTTAATGCGCATGAACTGGTCGAAGTCACGCAATTTGTACAGCGTGATATGGATGTGTCGCCCCTTGGCTTTGAGATCGGCATGACCCCGATGGATCAGCATTTCCCGGGTGCGATTGAGCTGGATTCTTTCTTTGACCATTTGCCGAAAGGGATTTGTGGAACAGGCGATAGCTTTGAAACCGGTATTTCAAAAGTGGCGTGTAATCTGGTCGATATGGAAGGCTATGCCTTGGCCAAAGTCTGTAAAAAGCTGGGCGTTCGGCTGATTTCAGTGAAATACATTACTGATGGAGCTAATGAGACTGCGCATCTGGATTGGGAAGAAAATCTGTTATTGGGTGCGAAAAAATTATTAGATTTATATCAAATGGTAAAATAAATAGGAGGGTCAAGTTTGCTCGGCGACCATAGCAGCTATGGTCGTGTGCCAATCAGAAGCGCTTGCTTATTTATCCGTGCGTGGAATCACGCCGTATAACATCATATGTACCGTATGCTGGATAATGCGTTGCTGCATGCTGCGGTTACGCAAGGTTTTACCCGTGACCATTTCCATTTGGGTCGCAAAGTCTGCATAGTTCTGGGTAATCGCCCAAATATTCAGAATCAGTAACTCAGGATCAATATCTGCAGAAATTTTGCCTTGCTCTTGCCAGTTGGAAATTACTTTGGCTTTACGCTTGACCAGTTTTTTCAGTGGACCTTTTAAAATTTCCAGAATATGCGGTGCACCTTGAATCACCTCCAAAGCAAATAAACGAGATGCTTTAGGCTGGGTACGCGACACTTCAATTTTTTGCATCAAATAATTGGTGATCGCTTCTTCAGGTTCAAGTTCAGCTTCCAGGGTTTGTAAAGGCGCCAGCCATTTTTGTAGAACGGTGGTTAATACCTCGACATACAGGGCTTCTTTATTTTCATAATAATAGAAAATATTCGACTTATGCATTTCTGCAATTTGTGCGATTTCATCCAGACTTGCCCCATTAAAACCATATAGGGAAAATACGTCTAGTGCAGCATTTAGCAGCTGATTGCGTTTTTGAGTACTCTTTTTTTGTTCCATTAGCAAATATAAAAAACAATGAAAAAGGGAATCCTCAATTGTACGGCAAATCATCAGATTTGTGCACACAGTCACAGGCTAATTTTTTGAATAATGATGATTTATTCTCTAGATCAATATTTAAAACAGGCTAAATGCATTTACACCAAGAGAAAAATTCAAGTTTCTGAAAATACTTCATTTATTCATTTTTTTTCTTCATCAATGCAAGAGAGGAATAATACTGAAATGAATCTGATAAAAATGTTCTCTTATTGAGATAAATGTATTTTTATAAGAATAAGACCCAAAACCATGCGCGATTTTAGGTTGGATTGGGTATTCAGGTCGCTAAAACTGCCTGCAAGACCTGCTGTTCTAGTTCTGCAAATGTCACACTTTTTTGCCGGGGACGTGGCAAATTGACCTTAAATTCTTTGGCAATATGGCCTTTGTCCAGCAAGATAATCCGGTCTGCCAATTGCACTGCTTCACTGACATCATGCGTGACCAGAATGGCGGTAAAGCCTTGCTCGGTCCAGAGACGTTCAATCAGGTTCTGCATTTCCAGACGTGTCAGGGCATCCAGGGCGCCGAGTGGCTCATCCAGTAGCAGAATACGCGGCTGATGCGATAATGCCCGCGCCAAGGCGGTACGTTGCCGTTGTCCTCCAGAAAGCTGTGAAGGCCACAGTCCGGCTTTTTCTTTGAGTCCGACCTTTTCCAGCATTTGCGAGGCTTTGGCATGCTGCTCTTTGCCCAGGCCTAACTGTACATTCTGTTCGATGCTACGCCAAGGCAGCAGGCGTGGGTCCTGAAACATCACCCGGATATCATCGGCAGTAATGCCTTCACGGATATGCCGGGCTGATTTGAATTTGATTTCGCCGTAGCTTTGCTGTTCCAAGTCGGCAATCAGGCGCAATAAGGTACTTTTACCACAACCGCTGCGACCGACAATTGCCAGAAATTCACCAGGTTGGATATGCAGGTCCAGATCTTCCAGAACTTTGACCGAACCGTAAAACTTATGCAGCTGTTCAATGATAATTTCGGCACCGATCACTGCAGCAGGATTGATATCTGCCGCAGGTTGGTCCAGTGGCACAATCGGGTCATTGGCATGACGCCCTAAACTGAGATCAGTCATCACATGCTCCTCATTTATTCTTTATTTTTGATAGCCGGCATGCCAGCG
>DFCG01000114.1:3037-11988 GCA_002367455.1 Acinetobacter sp. UBA3060
TCGAGCAGGGTAGAGGCGGTTTTGGATGAACCATTTAACAGACCCAGCAATAGGCCCAAACCACCACCCACCAGTAAGCCGCTGATGGCACGCCCCGCACTGACTTGCACATGCGTCCACAGTTCACCGCTCAGAAGTAAATTCCAGAAGGCTAAAACCACGGCACTCGGTGCAGGCAGAATCCGGCTTTCCAGCAGGCCTGTGCTAGAGGCAATTTGCCAAACTGCAATCAAGAAAATTGGAACCAGCCAGGGCAGCAGATGCTGCCCCAGAATTGTTCCACGTGAAACCTGCTTTGGGGTCAGGGTTTCAACGGAAACGACTTTTGACATTAAGCAGACTCCTTAATTTTCTCAGCCTGCTTGTTCTCGTCCGGTGTGTAGTTGTTCGCCACGATTTCACCAAATGGACCGGTCAAGTTTGGTTGAGTGAGTTTTTGCTGGGTTTCCAGTGGAAGTAAAGGGAATACCAGTTCTGCAAAACGGATGGATTCTTCCAGATGTGGATAGCCTGAGAAAATAAAGGTGCTGATCCCCAGATCGGCATATTCCTGGATACGTGCAGCGACAGTTTCCGGATCGCCGACCAGTGCCGTACCTGCACCACCACGAACCAGACCCACACCTGCCCAGAGGTTTGGAGAAACTTCGAGTTTGCTGCGATCGCCATTGTGCAGTTCTGCCATACGGCGCTGACCGACCGAGTCCATGGATTTGAACTTGGCTTGGGCTGCAGCGATAGTGGCATCATCCACATATTGAATCAGTTCTTCAGCCGCCGCCCAGGCCTGCTCATTGGTTTCGCGTACGATCACGTGTAAACGGATCCCGTAATTCAGTTCACGACCTTTAGCTGCAGCCTTGGCTTTTACCACTGCAATTTTTTCTTTGACTGCTGCCGGTGGCTCGCCCCAGGTCAAGTAAGTATCGACCTGATCCGTGGCCAGCTCAATGGCATCATCCGATGAGCCACCAAACCATAAAGGCGGATGCGGCTGCTGAATGGGTGGATACAGCAATTTTGCATCATCGACACTTAAGCGTTCGCCATGGAAACTAAAGCTTTCACCGGTATGTGAGCGTTTTAAAATTTCACGCCAGATGGTGGTGTATTCGGTCGCCGTTTTATAACGGGTTGTGTGATCTTCATAGACGCCATCACCTTTTAGCTCCTGCTCGTCACCGCCAGTCACCAGATTCAGCAGTACTCGGCCATTAGACAAGCGGTCAAAGGTCGCGGCCATACGTGCAGCCAGTGCCGGCGTGGTCACGCCTGGACGCAATGCCACCAGGAATTTTAATTTTTTGGTCGCATCAATCAGGCTGGCTGCAGTTAACCATGGATCTTCACAAGAACGGCCAGTCGGAATCAGGACACCTTCATAACCAAGATTATCCACGGCAACGGCAATCTGCTTCATGTAGGCATGATCTACAACACGTGCGCCCTTGCTGGTGCCTAAGTAACGGCTGTCGCCATGAGTGGGGATAAACCAGAAAATTTTCATGTNNTGGACGCTGATGGTTTTGGGAATCAGTTGAACCTGCTGGAAGAGATCGGCAATATTCTGTTGGGCTTTGATCACTTCCGTCGTTAATGGTTGTACCGGCGAAGGTTTAAGACGACGCTCAAATGCAATCTTTGCCACTTCTGGTTTCAGACCGGTACTTTTCTGATAAATATCTAGAGCTACAGCCTGGTTTTTAAGAATCCACTGGTCAGATGCATTTAAAGCCTGGATAAACTTCCCGGGGCTATCCGGATGCTTCTGAATAAATTCGGGATTGCCGATATAAAAGGAGTAGGTTTGTGGAAAGTTACTAGATTCAATCAGCACCTTAACCTTGCTGTCGAACTCGGCTGCACCCAGGAAGGGATCCCAGATTGCCCAGGCATCAATGGCTTTTTTGTCAAAAGCAGCACGTGCATCCGCAGGGGGAAGCCAGACGGCTTGAATCTCTGACCAGCTTAATCCGGCTTTTTCCAGGGTTTTGGCCAGAAGTTCATGNNGCTTCCAGCATTTGTGGGCCTGCCGGAAACTCTTTCCATTCAATTTTGGCATTGGGAAATTGTTGTTCTAATAGCTTTTCATCACGTGCCACCAGCAGATTTAAGGCTGATTTCTGAAAGCCAATCGCAATGGTTTTAACTTGTTGCGCTGACGTGGTTTCTGCGGCAGCCGTTTGCTGTGGTTCCTGTTTCTGGCAGCCAGTCAGACTAAAGCTCAATAGCGCTAAGCTGATATAAGAAACTGTTTTTATATGACTCATCTTTATTCTCGAATTATTCTGCTGTTATTTAATAATTGCTGCATCAATATTCAGCTTTTGTGGAATCAGCTGCTGCGCATAAAATGCATCGGCGACTTGTTGCTGTTTTTGAATCACGTCAGTGCTGAGAGGTTTAACGCCAAAGCCCATGCGTGAAATAGAGGTTTTCAAGACATCGACGGCCAGACCTGTCGGTTTTTGCAGGAGCTGAGCGGCAGCGTCCTGATTTTTTGCCACCCAGTCCGTGGTCAGATTCAGTTCATTGACAACCGCCTGTACCACCTGAGGATGGCTTTCTGCGAACTTGCGATCTGCCAGATAGAATTGGTGGTTGCTCACCACATTTTCACCGCTGGCAATGACACGCGCACCAATCTGATGTTCAGCAGCTGCAAAGAACGGATCCCAGATNNGCTTGCGGCTGATTGGCCACATAGACCAGATTTGAGTTGGCCGCCTGGGCAAAAATCGGCGGTGCTTCACCGGCTTCACCAAAAGAGATGCTGCCGACATTCAGGCCTTCAAGCAATTGCGGGCCAGCCGGAAATTCTACCCATTTCACATTGACCCCTTGCTGTTTTAAGCTGGTTTCCAGCGTACCGCGTTCTTTTAAAATAGGTAATACGCCGTATTTTTGGAAACCGATATTCAGGGTAATGGTCTCTTCTTTTTTCGAGCAGCCTGAAAGCATCATGACACCCACCATCGCAGTACCAAGTACTGCAGTCTTTGCTAAAAACTGAACATGAGATTGGCGCATGAATCAAAACTCCCGAAAGTGAAAAACTAGTGAATGAAAACTTAGACACACGCTAATCGTTTTTGTTTTTCTAAAAAAATAACTATTCAGGAATTTCTAATGAAGAAAAAAGATAAATAAAAAAGCGCAAAACTTATGCAGAAAAGTGATTTATATAAAAATGAAGATTTAATATTTAAATTAATCAAACCTATGAAATTTATAGTTATTTTTTTAAATCTAATCTATTGATATGTTTAGCTAAAAACGAGTAATAGAATTTTAAAATTTAAAGCGAGATTGCCAGATATCTTTATCTAAAATTAAGCTAAAGCACTGAAAGAAAAAGCCACTTTAAAGTGACTTTTTGCAAACAATTGAATTACGTTGATAATTGTAAAATGCCTGACGGGCATCCGGCAGGTCATCGACTGAAGCCGGTTCAAAGCCTTGTTCCAGAAACCAGTGCGCGGTGCGGGTAGTTAAAATAAACAGTTGCTGAATCTGCATGCTTTTGGCTTTTTCTTCTAGATAATGCAGGATCTGGCTACCCCGATTAGACTTGCGATAACTGGGATGTACCGCAACACAGGCAATTTCTGCAGAACGCAATTCATCACCCGTAGTCGGAATCGGATAAAGGGCGGCACAGGCCAGAATCATGCCGTCCCGTTCGATTACGGCAAACTGGTTGATTTCATTTTCCAGACGTTCACGCGAACGATAAACCAGAATGCCTTCTTCTTCCAGTGGACGCAGCAAACCGATCAGGCCACCGACATCCTGAATATCGGCCATCCGCACTTCTTCATAATGCGCGTCAGTGACCAGAGTGCCGGAACCATCACGGGTGAAAAGTTCTTCCAGCAGGGCACCATCATAGGCATAAGAAATCAGATGCACCCGATGTACGCCGTTCATTGAGGCTTCCTGTGCGGCTTTTAATTGTAATCCTCTTTCCAGTGCATCTTGCTCGACCGGAATAAAATCATCCAGCTGTTGCGGTGTCACTTCACGTTTGAGCTGACCGTTACTGTCCATCAGGCCATGCTGCTTACCGAGAAAAATCAGTTTATCTGCCTTGAGGCGAATCGCAGTTTTGGTAGCAACTTCTTCAGCCAGCAGATTAAAGACTTCTCCTGTTGTGGAATAACCAGTCGGGCCAAGCACCACAATATTATGACTGTCCAGATGGCGCTGAATCGCGTCAGTATCAACTGCACGCACTTCACCGGTCAGTTGAAAATCAATACCATCACGAATCCCATACGGCTTGGCAGTGATAAAATTCCCTGAAACGGTATCAATCCGGGCGCCATACATCGGCGAGTTGGCCAGTCCCATAGACAGCAGTGCTTCAATTTGTAGGCGGATCGAACCGACGGCATTCATCACACAGCTTAAAGATTCACGTGTGGTGACCCGACGCTGCTGGTAAAAAGGCGTCGTAATCTGGCTTTGAGCCAGATTCTGGTTAATTTGCGGACGTGCACCATGTACCAGAATCAGCCGAATCCCCAAAGAATGTAATAAGGCGATATCGTGAATAATATGCTGAAAGTTATCATTTAAGACGGCTTCGCCATCAAACATGATTACAAAGGTTTTGTTGCGGTGCGCATTGATATAAGGCGCAGAATGGCGAAACCAGTGCACATATTGCAAAGTTGTGCTTTGTGACGTTTCTGCTGAAGTCATGCTGTGCCCATTTCAATGATTGAAGATCCAGCTTTGATTCTAATGAAAAAAAATGCAAGTGGAAGTGTAGATATAAAAAAACACCTGAAGGGGGCTTCAGGTGTCTGCAAGACGAGCAGTAATGGAGAAAGCTTAGTTAATGATTCGTACAATTTTGTTGGTACGTTCATTCACTAGAACATAGTCATTGTTGACTTTGTACCATTGCTGGAAACCGCCGGTATTTGGTAAACGACGTGCTTCGCGATCACTGACTTCAAAACGGTTGTTGTCATATTGACGAGGTAAAGTTTGTCCTACGCGCCAGTCACGGCTTGGGTTGACCATACGGTTGTTATGACGGCGGTCATCATTCCAGCGACGGTCGTCATTCCATTTCTTGCTATCTTTGGCATTCCAGTGTGGCGCTGATTTATGCGAATTATGGTCATAACGCGAGTCATGCTGTGGTGCTGCCATTGCAGAAGTAGCTAACAAAGCACTTAGAGATAACGCGATTGTAGTTAAGACTTTTTTCATGGCTCTCACCTTAAGATGTATATCTAATTTCGATGAGACTAAATTAGCGAACAAGTACATAGAAAGCGTGAGGGCTATTTAGTTAAATTGTTAAATTCATGAAGAAATTTAGTAGATGAATCACGCAGTTTGAAAACTGGAAAAGCCGCGAGATTTTGGGTTAAAAATTTTCAGCCAGTGAAATAAAAAAGCCCAAACATCGTTGGGCCTTAAAGAAGATTAACTTTGAATGCACTTATGAACTAGTCACCCACAATCCGGATAATGCTGTTGTTTTCAGAATCCACCAGAATATAGTCATTATTGACTTTGTACCATTGCTGCTTGCGGTCAGGTCGAGGCAGGCGATGGTCTTTATATTCAACTTTATAGCCA
This sequence comes from Acinetobacter sp. UBA3060, assembly GCA_002367455.1. Classification (GTDB taxonomy): domain Bacteria; phylum Pseudomonadota; class Gammaproteobacteria; order Pseudomonadales; family Moraxellaceae; genus Acinetobacter. Next base: position 8,639 of record DFCG01000114.1, read on the forward strand.
TTGCCACGATAATGCTGCGGCATCACATAACCCGGCTGCCAGCGTAACTGTTGCAGGCGTTTCACCCCGCGTTCTTCACGCATACGGCGGTTATCCTGCTGATCTTCCTCTCGGAACTCACGGGCTTTCTTCTTGTCATGACCATGACGTGAATCCATACGGGATTCATCATTGAAATGAGGGGCAGCAATGACGACATTGCTCAGCATGAATGTACTGCAAGAAATTGCCAGTGCCACCAAAACCTTTTTCATGTTGAACCCTCATTAAATTGTTCATCTTCTACAGCACCTAATGTACGGAAAAATTGCAGAGAAACTGTGAAGAACAGGCACAATTTTTATAACAAATGCAGAGATATTATGATGATGTCATGTTTTTACATGACTATATGCGACGGCATCACTTCTATAAAGTAGCCTACCGAGCCATGTCCTTATCTCATCAAAGCAAGGGCCAACATGCAAGCGAAAATCGATGATTTAGCTCAAAAAAACAGCATTGAGTCAGCGAGAAAAAAGTTCATGATTTAATGAAACGACAAAGAATTTTGCCGGTTTAGTTTGAGATTAATTCCATTGCTCTGCCAAACCTTGTAAGGACTGAATCGCGTCAGCCACGGATTCAGCTTGTAGGGCGTCATCGAGTGCCACAATCAATGCTTCAGATAACTGCAACTGTTCAATCCGGTGAATTGTTTCAATTTTACGTTTTTGGTCAGCCATGCTGCGCTCCTGATTTGATCTATCTGTGATTCAAGAAAGCATAGTCCAATCAGTTTAATTTGAAAAACCGTATAATTTTATATATTTAATATGTAAATCCGATTTATTGTTATTTTTTGCAGGATTTTAAGAAAAAAAGGGCACTTTATCGAAAAGTGCCCAAGATTATTCAATGACCCGACTTTTAATAAGCGTAGTTCAGGTCAGTATAATCGTTGAGTGATTTCTGCACATGCGCCTGAATAAAGGCACATACATCCTCGGCCGTCATGGCTTTGCCCTGATTGCTGATGACATGTTCGATTTCTGGCTGACCTTCAATTTTAATGCGATAAACAAAATGCTTGGCCAGACGATAACTGTCGTCTAATTTTTCAATGCCAGTCACATAATAATAGGCATGTTCAAAATTCAGATCCTGATGTGAAAATACAAATTGCTCGAACAATTTGAGTTTCTGAGCATTTTCGAGTGCTTTGATGTCATCCACGATACTGGCTTCAAACTTGGTGCCGTATTTCTCTGAAATAGGCTGTTGATCAATCAGCAGCGACACCATGCCATCGTCTAAATGGGTCACCGTAATATTGTTTAATTCAGTCATGATGCACTCGAGTGAAATAGATTGGGGCTTAGTATGCTGTTATTTTAATGAAACTCAATGCGAGCGGGGTGAAGTTAGCCAAGATTTATGCGCTGAATACGACTAAAAACGAAATAAAAAGGGAGCGATTGCTCCCTGAATGACAGACAGAATAATCTAATCCTGTGCGTCAATACTCTGGCCATTCATATGCAGACTGTCGTTACCCATCAAATACAGATAAGCCGGCATGATTGAATCGGGGGTAGGCAGGGTTTTCGGATCTTCATTCGGATAGGCCTTGGCGCGCATGGCAGTCCGCGTTGCCCCGGGATTGATGCAGTTATAACGGATATTCGGATGTACCTGCTCTTTGGCAAATAACTGGCTTACCGCTTCAATAGCAATTTTAGAAACCGAATACGCACCCCAGCGTTCGCGGGCTTCGCGGCCTACACCTGAGCTGGCAAAAACCACAGAAGCATGTTCGGATTTGGATAATAACGGTAACAGCGCTTGGGTCATGACAAAGGGTGCACGCAGATTGACCGCCATCACATCATCCCAGACATTGACCGGATAATCCGCCAAGGGAACCCGTTCGCCTAAAATGCCGGCATTGTGCAGAATGCCGTCCAGACGACCAAACTGACGGTCTAGCGTATCGAGCAAAAGCTCATAATCACGTTCTGACGCACTCGATAGTTGTAGCGGCAAGATGGCAGGTTGCGGCGCACCCAAACTTTCAATTTCATCATAAATGACTTCGAGTTTGTTTAAGGTACGCCCATGCAGCACCACAGTTGCGCCATGCAAGGCATAACTGATTGCTGCTGCACGTCCAATGCCATCGCCCGCACCTGTGATTAGGATGATACGATCCTTGAGCAGATCGGGGCGAGGTTGATATGCTGAATATTTCATTATCTACCTCCTCACTTCTTATTATTTAGTGTTAAGCGTTCAAGATACCGCAGTATGCTGCTTCAGTACTAGTGTCTGAATCAATTGATGTAATTCTGTCACAGTATGCACGATATGGTCGGCCTGCCAGGCGTTTAAATCGTCTTTGTATTGCAACGGCAAATAACCATAAGCAGCCAGAATGGTCAGCATCTGGGCATGACGGCCGGCATCAATATCTCGTGGATGATCTCCGACATAGATACAGTCTTCCGCGGCAAGATTCAGTTGCTTGGCTGCCAGATACATTGGTTCAGGATCAGGTTTGGTCCGAGTGACATCTTCTGGACATACCAACACCGCACAGCGTTCACTCAAGTTCAGTGCTTGCAGTAAAGCCTCACTGAGCCAGCGCGGTTTATTGGTCACGATCCCCCAAGGAATGTCATTTTCCTCTAGCTGTTCCAACAAAGGATACATGCCGTCAAACAGATCGGTATCGACCGCAATATCTGCGCCGTACATGTCCAGAAAGCGCTGACGGTGTTGCAGAAAGACCGGATCTTCTAGTTGCAGTTCCGGATAAACCAGTTTCACCATAGCGCGAGCGCCTTCGGAGACCTGGGTACGAATCAGCTCGGGTGCAACCAGTGGGCGGCCTTCTTCACGGCACATCTGCTGGATAATTCGGATAAAATCGGCAGCGGTATCAATCAGGGTTCCATCTAGGTCAAATAAAACGGCTTTCATGCTGTGGTCTCTGCTGCGCTATCTTTCACGGTATAAACCATGTAGTTCACATCAACATTCGGTGCCAGCCAATAACGCTTGGTCAGCGGATTATAGTGCAGACCGGTCATGTCTTTGAGCTTTAAACCCGCGTTACGAATATCATGTGCCAGTTCAGACGGCTTGATAAATTTGCTGTAATCATGGGTGCCTTTGGCCAGCATGCGCAAGACATATTCTGCCCCGATAATCGCAAATAAATAGGACTTTGGATTACGGTTAATGGTCGAGAAGAATACATGACCACCTGGCTTGACCAGCTTGTGACAGGCCTGAATAATCGATGCCGGATCTGGCACATGCTCTAGCATTTCCATGCAGGTCACGATGTCATATTGGCCAGCCTGTTC
>DFCG01000114.1:12006-14281 GCA_002367455.1 Acinetobacter sp. UBA3060
CGATGGTTTAGTGTAGCGATTCTGGCAGAAAAAGCGATAAAAGCAGCAAAAAAGTTCACAGAATGAAAACGAAACCGGCATAATTGATTTATAGTGAACACATAAACTAAGCATAATGATTTAGAGGACGATAATCCGAATGAAAAAATTCCTTTTAGGCGCTGTTGCCGCATCTGTTTTGGCCTTTTCAGGCAATGCTATGGCCAATTTTGTGGCAGGTCAGGACTATCAGGTGGTTGCAAAACCAGTCAAAGTCGAAAAACCGGGCAGAATTGAGGTACGTGAATTCTTCTGGTACGGCTGTGGTCACTGTTTCGCGCTTGAACCACATATGCAGGGCTGGTTGAAAAAATTACCAAAAGATGTACGTTTTGTACGTACGCCGGCTGCAATGAATCCACTCTGGGAGCAGGCAGCGCGTGCTTATTATGTGTCTGAAGCATTGGGTGTGCGTCAAAAAGCACATTTACAATTATTCCATGATATTCATGACAAGCAACGTCCAATTTTAGAACAGGCGCAATTGGCCAAGTTCTATACCCGCTATGGTATTCCTGAAGCGAAATTTAACAGCACTTATAAATCTTTCCCGATCACTTCGAAAATTGCCCAAGCCAAAAATCTGGCTGCTCAGTATCAGTTAAGTGGTGTTCCGGCAGTGACCGTGAATGGTAAATATATTGTGCAGGGTAATGATGCCAAAGTCATTCAGGTGGTGAATTACTTGATCGAAAAAGAGCGTAAAGCCAAATAAGTCTGAACTGACGATCAGTAAAAAAAACCTGCATCATGATGCAGGTTTTTTTATTTAGGCAGGGGGAATGACCGCTTCATTGAGCACAGGGCCTGCTGTTTCGACTGTTTCGGCAGGTCGCCGGTACCAGTGTAAAATGCCATGCAGCAACAGTTGCATCTGCAATATGCTTTGGGTTTTAAAGGCAGTGGATTGTGTGCGGCGCAGCTCTGGATCAGCTTGATGCTGCAGATGAATCCAGCCCATGGCCCAGTTCAGGGACAGTTCAATCAGCATCTGTGCCAGAGCCTGCAAGTCCTGTGGCGCCTGAATATGTCGGGTCGATTGCATCTTGGCCAGTTCATGCATCACATCTTCAGCCAGAAAACGAATTTCCCGTTCAATACCGGCACGGAGCACGTCCGAACCGCCCCAACGCTCTGCAACAAAAAAAATCCAGGGTTCAGGATGATATTCGACCGCCTGAAAAAACAGTTCAAGTCCGGTGTAGGTTCGGGTATTTGGCTGATACAGATAAGCCTGTCCCAGTTGATTGAGTACTCCTTTGATGTGAATCGCAACCTGATCCAGCAACTCCAGACCCAGCTGGTTCATATCCTGAAAATGCCGATAAAATGCCGTCGGTACCAGTCCAACTGCATTCGTAACTTCACGCAGGCTGATCGTGCTGAAAGCACGGCCCTGACTGCTGAATGCCAGAGTGGCATCGAGTAACGCCTGATGACTTTGCTGCTTGCGATCTTCACGTAAGGACATAAATGGGTTTCCTATCACCGGCTTCCCTCAAGGGGAGTTTTAGTCTAGCAAAAATTAAATCAAATCGTAGTGCTACAGATCGGCAGAATTTCGACATTTCGCAGTGGCCTGATGCATTGATTTTGTAAATGAATCACCCGGCTGCCTAATCTTGGCAAAGGCTTCTGCTATACTGAGCCGCAATTATTTTTAACCTCTACAGGACTTATTTATGCGTATCGACCAACGAGCATTAGATCAATTACGTGAAGTGAAAATTACCCGTAACTATACACGTTATGCGGAAGGCTCTGTATTGGTTGAATTTGGTCATACCAAAGTACTCTGTACCGCCAGTGTGGATAGTTCTGTACCACGCTTCCTGAAAGGTCAGGGCCAGGGCTGGGTCACGGCTGAATATGGCATGTTGCCACGTTCAACCCATACCCGTAGTGACCGTGAAGCGGCACGTGGCAAACAGAGTGGCCGTACCCAGGAAATTCAGCGTCTGATTGGTCGTAGCCTGCGCTCAATGGTCGATCTGAAAAAACTCGGTGAAAATACCATTACTATCGATTGTGATGTGATTCAGGCTGATGGCGGCACCCGTACTGCCGCAATTACCGGTGCTGCGGTGGCTCTGGTCGATGCCATGAACGTCTTGCTGGAAAGAAAAAAAATCAAACATGATCCATTAAAAGGTTTGGTGGCTGCGGTTTCTGTCGGTATTTTCAAAGATGAAGTGTTACTGGATCTTTGCTATGAAGAAGATTCAAACTGTCAAAC
>DFCG01000114.1:14336-28749 GCA_002367455.1 Acinetobacter sp. UBA3060
ACCGGTTTTGCATCGATATTGGATCAGATGAGAACACAATGAGGAATGCGACATGAAACAGTGGCTTTGTGCAATTTCATTGCTGGGCGTGTTTGGATTAACTGCCTGTGACTGGGGCAATAATCGTGAAGATGACGAGCGTTCAGTGTTAAATCAGGATCGTGATGAGGATAACGGAAGATATAACGACCGTGATGGTGACGATGATGACCGCGATCGCCGAGGTAATCGGGATGACGATGATGATTAAGGTCTAAAATAGAAAATTGAGCAAAATATACGCAAAAAAAATTTCTAAAAATAAAAAAAGGGTGCTTCGCACCCTCTACGGTCATCTATCCCATCTAGGCTTAAGCATTGAAACGCATCGACAGATCAATGGCTTTAACATCTTTAGTCAGCACACCCATGGAAATATAATCTACGCCGGTACTGGCTACTTCACGTAAATTATCAATGGTGATATTACCTGAGGCTTCCAGTTTGCAGCGACCAGCTACATGTTGCACTGCGTCGATCATCTGCTGCTGACTGAAATTATCCAGCATCACGATATCGGCATGGGATTCGAGTGCCTGATTCAGCTCATCCCAGGTTTCCACTTCAACTTCAACAGGCTTACCCGGTGCAATTTGATGTGCCTTGGCAATCGCCTGCGCAATGCCACCCGCTGCCATAATATGATTTTCTTTAATCAAGAAGGCATCAAACAGGCCCAGACGGTGATTCTGACCACCGCCAATGGCCACGGCATATTTTTGTGCAATACGCAGACCCGGAAGTGTTTTACGGGTATCGAGCAGTTTGGTGTTTAAACCTTGCAGTTCTTTGACATAGTGGGCGGTTTTAGTCGCAACCGCAGACAGCGTCTGGACAAAGTTGAGCGCAGGGCGTTCCACGGTGAGTAAGCTGCGCGCAGATCCGGCCAATTTTAAAAACGCTTCATTGGCCTGAACCTGATCACCATCATTTTTCAGCCAGATCACTTCAATACTTGGATCATAGGCCTGAATCAAGGCATTTACCCAAGGCTGGCCGGCCAAAACCATGTCTTCACGGCTAATGATAGTGGCAGTGGCCTGTTCATCTTCAGGAGTCAGCAGGGCGGTAATATCGCCTTCACCGATATCTTCTGAAAGTGCTTGTTGAATATTGAACTGAATGGACTGGTCTAGCAAAGCTTGAGATATGCTCATGTCTACTTCCGTATCTTTTTAAGCCGTAAAAATTGCGCCTTATCTTAGCACCGTTACATAAAAGATGAGCGATTTTTCATCCAGTTTGCCGGGATGAATTGAGATTTGTCCTTGAAAGTTTTAGCATGAAGCCGGCTGCAATGCTGATCTTGCAGATTTTATTTTTGGGGAGAACGGTTTTATGCAACAGGCAGCTGAGTTTCAGGTCAAGGACGGGCAACTAATCGGTGCACGTCAAATCCCGTCTCCCAATTTTAATCAGCGGCCAGAACAGACCGAGATTCAATTGCTGGTGATTCATAATATCAGCCTGCCACCTTCTCAGTTTGGCGGCGGTTATATTGAACAGTTTTTTCAGAATCAGCTGGATTGGTCAGTACATCCTTATTTTCAAACCATTGAAGGGATGCAGGTGTCGACCCATCTGCTGATTTTACGGTCTGGCGAAGTGCTGCAATTTGTCAATTTTAATGATCGTGCCTGGCATGCCGGCCGCTCGACGTACTTGGGCAAAAAAGAATGTAATGATTATTCGATCGGGATCGAGCTGGAAGGCAGTGATGACTTGCCTTTTGAAACTGAACAATATCAGGCCTTGGTAAAAGTCACGGCCTGTCTGCAACAGCATTATTCCAAGATTCAGCAGCATATTGCCGGACATTCAGATACTGCACCGGGTCGCAAGACCGATCCAGGACCGTATTTTAACTGGGCTGATTTTCGTGCACAGTTACAGCATTATAAAAACACCTCAAGCTCGCTTGAGCGATGAAATTAAGCAATGAACTTCTGACAAAAGTTTCATTACAATAGCCACAAATTTATACATTAGGTGAATAGGATGGCGCTTTGGCGTTCGACCGTCATTGTCAGTGCGATGACCATGTTGTCACGCGTACTGGGATTGGTTCGAGATATTGTTTTACTGAATGTCTTTGGTGCTGGTAAAGACTTCGATACCTTCGTAGTCGCATTTCGTATTCCAAACTTTTTCAGGCGTTTATTTGCCGAAGGCGCATTTTCACAGGCATTTATTCCGGTACTGACTGAATATAAAACCAGTCGCACGCATACCGAAGTCCAGATCTTGATTAGCCGGGTGTTTGGCTGTCTGGCCACGGTCATGGCCACGCTTACCATGGTCGCGATCATTGCTGCGCCATTGATTATGTATATCTATGCGCCCGGTTTCCATAGCGATCCTGAAAAGTTCGCTCTGGCGACCGACATGTTCCGCCTGACCATTCCTTATTTGCTGTTCATGTCACTGACGGCTTTTGCCAGCAGTATTCTGAACAGTTATGGCTCTTTTAGTACCCCGGCATTTGCGCCGGTCTTGCTGAATGTGGCGATGATTGCCGGGGCGCTCTGGCTTACGCCTTATATGGCCGAGCCGATTATGGCACTGGGCTGGGCTGTGATCATTGCCGGTATTTTGCAGCTGGCCATCCAGATTCCTGAATTGTGGCGTAAAAACCTGCTGATTCCACCGAAAATTGACTTCAAGCATGAAGGCGTAGATCGCATCATGAAGTTGATGCTGCCGGCATTATTTGGTGTATCTGTCACGCAAATTAACCTGCTATTAAATACCATCTGGGCCTCATTCATGCAGGATGGTTCGGTGTCCTGGCTGTATAGTGCCGAGCGTATGACCGAATTGCCACTGGGTCTGATCGGTGTTGCAATTGGTACCGTGATTTTGCCGTCCTTATCGGCACGGCATACTGAACAGAACCCAGAAAAATTCCGTGGCATGATGGACTGGGCAGCTAAAGTCATTGTGATGGCAGGCCTACCCGCCAGTATTGCGCTGTTTATGCTGTCGACCCCGATCATTCAAGCCCTGTTTGAACGTGGCCAATTCACCTTTGAAGATACCCAGATGACGGCTTTGGCGCTGCAATGTATGAGCGGTGGTGTGATTGCCTTTATGTTGATTAAAGTCTTTGCACCCGGTTTTTATGCAAAGCAGGATACCAGAACCCCGGTGCGGGTCGGTCTGATGGCTGTGGCGGCCAATGCGATTCTGAACGTGATCTTTATCGGTTTCTTCAAGCTGATTGACTGGGAAGCAGAGCATATGGCCCTTGCGTTGGCATCGACGGGTTCAGCCATGGTCAATGCTGGTCTGCTTTATTATTATCTGCATAAGCGTGATATTTTCCGTTTTGGGGCGCACTGGAAAAAAATCTTCCTGCAATTCATGTTTGCCAATGTGGTGATGATTGCAGCTCTGGCCTATGCCCTGAGTTGGTATAACGCAGATGTATCACAATGGATGCGTGTGGTAGAAGTATTGATCTTATGTGTTGTCGGTGTGGTAGCGTATGTTGCAGCCTTGCTGGTGGCAGGTTTTAGACCACGTCATTTAAAGCCTTAAGTTCATCTTAAAAGAAGTATTTTTGATCAAAACAGAGCATTAAAATACCCATAAAAAAAACAAGAGCCAGAAGGCTCTTGTTTTTTTTGAAAGCTAACACTTGCTTTGAAAAGGTCTAGCGTAAATCTAGACCTTGCCGCGCGAAAGAAAACCAACGATCGCAAGAATCACCGCAATTACCAACAAGATAATCGCAAAATCCTTAGACAAGCCTGCGACGCCACCGAAACCAAGTAGACTCGCAATTAATGCAATAACAGCAAAAATAATAGCCCAGCGAAACATATATATTCTCCATGTGTTTTTATTTTCAAATTTAGTATAGAAATAAACGATTCCAGCAACTGTTAGTGTTGTGTTGATGAACTGTCTCTGATTTAACAATAGTTTACGTGATAACAATAAAAATTTGAGACAGTAGGTCTGCAGGGTTCTGGCTGTTATAATCAGCTGATTTTTGAATATTCCGGCCCGATCATGAGCGATACTTTACGTCCCGAATTCTGGAAAAACTATTCACTTGCTGAACTGACGCAAGTCGAGTGGGAGGCCTTATGTGATGGTTGTGGGTTGTGTTGTCTGATTAAACTGGAAGATGAAGATACTCAGGAAGTCGCCTATACCAAAGTGGCATGTAAGCTGCTGGATTGTAGCACTGCACGTTGCTCCAATTATCCAGATCGCTTGCAGTATGTGCCTGACTGTATTCAGCTCACGCCAGAGAAGCTGGAAACGATTCACTGGTTGCCTTCGAGTTGTGCCTATCGCCGGGTAGAGCAGGGCAAAAGCCTGCCATCCTGGCATTATCTGATTAGCGGTTCACGGGAAAGCGTGATTCAGGCACGCAAGTCGGCAGCAGGGCGCTGCCTGAGTGAAGCAGATATTCATCAAGACGACATTGAAGATTATATCGTACGCTGGGTGCGTTGAATCTGCCTGCGTGATTCGTTTATTGATCTGCCGGATGGAGTAGAGCCTGGGCCGAAGCACCGGCCATCGGACGATAGAAATAGAAGCCTTGTCCAATCTGACAGTCACAATGGATCAGGGTATCCAGCTGTTCTGTATTCTCAATTCCTTCGACCAGAACATCCAGTGCAATACTGGAGCCAATCTGGGTAATGGCTTTGACAATGGCCAGGGCAGATGGGTCACTGTTCATGCGTTCTACAAAGTTGCGGTCAATCTTGATGCAACCCACCGGATAGTCCTGCAAGCGGGTCAGCGAAGAATGTCCAGTGCCGAAATCATCCAGCGAAATCTGGATTCCGGCCTGTTTCAGCAGGTTCAGGGCGCGAACCACATAATTGGCACCATGTTCGGATAGGCTCTGCTCGGTAATTTCTAGTTCAACTTTATGTGCGGGAATATCAAAGTTGGACAGGCGTGCCAACAGTTTTTCGGCATAGTCATCGCGCAGGAATTCGACCGGTGCAGCATTGATGGAAATCGGTAACAGATCCAGACCTTGCGCCTGCCAGCGACTCATATCTGCAAAGACTTTCAGTTGCATGGTCTCACTGATGCGTGAGGCCAGCTCATAGTCCTGAAAGGCAGCAAAAATTTCGGAAGGTAACTGAATGTTCTGATTCTGATCTTGCCAGCGTAATAGTGCTTCGAAACCAATCACTGCACCATCAGAAAGACGTACTTTAGGTTGGTAATAGGGAATGATCTGATCGGCGAGAATAATTTTGCGTGCCAGAGTCAGCTGCTTGGTCATATTTTCCAGTGAACCGCACATTTCCTGATTGAACATGCGGATGCCACCACGACCACTATTTTTCAGGTCATTTAAGGCGATATCAGCACATTTCAACAGATTAGAGGTGTTGAGCGCATCTCGTGGATAGATGGCGCAGCCAATACTCATGGCACTATTGAGGCTATTGCCAACATAATTGATCGGCTGATCCAGCTGGGCATAGGCCATTTGCGCCGTTGCCAGCAGTTGCTCTTCACTTTCCAGATTTTTCACCAGTACGGCAAATTCATCACCACCCAAACGGGCGATGATGGTATTCGGACCAAAACAGGTCTGGAAGCGTTTGCCTAAGACATGTAACAGATGATCGCCAGCAATATGGCCCAAGGTGTCATTAATATGCCGGAAATAGTCCAGATCAATCAGCAGTAAACCTGCCATGGTCTGTTGCTGTTTGGCCTTTAACAGTACCTGTTTAAAGGTTTTATAGAAGGTACTGCGATTATACAGGCCAGTCAATTCATCGCGTTTAATCACTTCTTTTAAACGGGTTTCTGCAATTTTTTGCTGACTGATATTGCGTGATACACAGAGGATATTTTGGGTAATATTCTGCTGATCCAGAATTGGCGTCAGCAGATGATCCCAATATTGGATCGGTTGATCTTCGATCTGGACTTTGCTGGCAAAACGGCTGTTTAAGCCTTGGGCCGCCTGTTTTAAAGCACGCTGCCCGGATTTTCGGGCCTCAGGGCTTAAACGATTTAGCCAGCACAATGAATGATCCTGATCTTGTTCTGCGGTCTGATTGGCTTGTGCCAGACAGCCAGAGTTACTATGCCGAATCTCGCCTTCAGGGCTGATGATGTTAATGCAGTCTGCACTGGCATCCAGCATGTTTTCCTGGGTTGAAACAATTTGAGAAAGTTGCTGCTGGATCTCAAAATAATCATGCACATCGGTCAGGGAAACNNGGCATCGTTAAAATATTGCAGATGTTGTTTGTTGCTGACCCACAAGGGTTGCGGTAAGGCATCGATCAGATTTTTTAACAAAACCGATTCAGACAAGTGAACGTGGGGTGCAATCAGTGATGATGACGTCAGTGGCTTAGACCGACTCACAGCTCCCTGTTCAAATTTATCATGCTTCATGCATTCACCACTACAACCCAAAAGTGCCCAAGGGGCGAGATAAGTTTCTTTTAATTAGAATAAACAATATGAAAATTACACTGTAATTAATTCACAATTAATCATGTTCAAATTATTCACTTTTACAGAGATTAATTCATTCAGAATTAAAAAAATAGAGGATATCTACATAAATTAATTTTTTATGCTTGATGTTTGCATTCTTGGAATCAAAACTGCTGGTGTTAGAATGAGATCAGAATTTAGTTTGAGCCAATAATAACATGTCAGATAGTCATATCCCGCTTCCAGAACGCTTACGGCCACGCGACCTTACACAGATTATCGGGCAGGAACATTTGCTGGGGGAACATGCACCCTTACGCCAGATGATTGATCAGGGGCATCTGCCTTCGATCATTTTCTGGGGACCACCCGGAGTCGGAAAAACCACCATTGCCTTACTGCTGGCTCAAGCGGTAGACCGGCCTTTTATCAGTCTGTCTGCCCTGAATACCGGAGTAAAAGAACTGCGTGAAATCATTGCCGAAGGGGGTGATCTGCTGACTCCGGTGGTGTTTATTGACGAAATTCATCGTTTTAATAAATCCCAGCAGGATGCGTTATTAAATGCAGTCGAGAAAGGGAAAATTACCTTAATTGGTGCTACCACTGAAAACCCGTCTTTTGAAGTGAATAGTGCCTTATTGTCACGTTGTCAGGTGTATAGCCTGAATGCTTTAAGTGCTGAATCGATTCAGACCTTGTTGACGCAAGCCTTGCAAAATGACTCTTTCTTACAGGAAAGACATATCCTGATTGAAGAATTTGATGCCCTGATCCAGTTTGCAGCAGGAGATGCCCGCAAGGCACTGAATTTACTGGATCTGATTGCCAGTACCTTTGAAGCGGATATGGAAAATATCATCACCAATGCGGTGGTGGTCAAAGTCGCACAGCAGAATATTGCCCGTTATGACAAGTCCGGTGAACAGCATTATGATCTGGTCTCGGCCTTTATTAAATCAATTCGTGGCAGTGATCCGGATGCAGCCTTGTACTGGATGGCTCGCATGCTCAAAGGCGGCGAAGATCCGGTGTTTATTGCACGGCGTATGCTGATTGCCGCATCTGAAGATATTGGCAATTCCAATCCGAACGCTTTGTTGCTGGCGGGTGAGTGTTTCCGTTCTGTGCAAGCCGTAGGCATGCCAGAATGTCGGATTATTTTGGGACAATGTGCGGTTTATCTGGCGACCAGTGCCAAAAGTAACAGTACTTATCTGGCGATTAACAAGGCGATGGAACTTGCAGACAAAACCTCAAATCTGCCTGTACCTTTACATTTAAGAAATGCACCGACCAAGCTGATGAAAGAACAGGGCTATGGCGTGGATTATCTGTATCCGCATAACTATCCGGAGCATTTTGTACTGCAAGAATATATGCCACCAGAACTGAAAAATACCAAACTGTATGAATCAGCACGTAATAAACGTGAAGTTGAAGGAGAGCGTTTACAGCAACGCCGTTGGCAACAGCAACAACAGCAGTAATAAAGCTGGGTATCTCAACCGATTGAACAAAGAAAAAAAAGCCCAATTCAAGGCGAATTGGGCTGAAAGTAGGATGTTTTTTTGAGGGAGATAACATCCTAGAGGGTAGAGGAGAAATCTGGTCGGCAAATATGGAGTGAAGTGCATCGACTCACTGATTTGCTTGGTATGAGATAATATTAATGCATGTGGTTTTTGATGTAAAAACGATCATTTTAATAATAAAAATTTATTTTTCCGATTAAAAGCCGAAAATAAAAAACCGAGCTAAAAAGCTCGGTTTTTTCGAATCTGCGCATTTACAGATTAGATGTTGTCCAGGTCGATACCTAAACGGTCAGCCACTTCTTCATAGGCTTCAACCACGCCGCCTAAACCTTGACGGAAACGGTCTTTATCCAGTTTTTTCTTGGTGTCTTTGTCCCATAGACGGCAACCGTCTGGAGAGAATTCATCACCCAGTACGATACGGTCGTGGAACACGCCGAATTCAAGTTTAAAATCGACCAGAATCATATTACCTGCGTCAAACAATGCTTTAAGCACGTCATTCACTTGGTAAGTCAATTCTTTCATTTTCGCCAATTGTTCAGCAGTCGCCCAACCTAAAGCAATAGCTTGTGACTCATTGACCATTGGATCGCCAAGCGCATCATCTTTAAAGAACAATTCAAATGTTGGAGGAGTCAGTTCCTTGCCTTCTTCCACACCCAGGCGGCGGCATAAAGAACCTGCTGCATAGTTACGGATCACACATTCAACCGGGATCATATCCAGTTTTTTCACCAGCACTTCATTTGGAGTCAGTAGCTTTTCAAAGTGGGTCTCAATTCCCGCTTCTGCCAGTTTTTCCATGATGAAGGCGTTAAAACGGTTGTTCACCTTGCCTTTACGATCTAGTTGCTCAATTTTTTCGCCATTGAATGCTGAGGCATCATCGCGAAAGACTAAAATCAGATGGTCTGAACTGTCTGTGGTGTAGACAGATTTCGCTTTACCAGTATAGAGCAAGGTTTGTTTTAACATGAGGGAACCTTTTACAAAAAAAATGCCTAGAAATGTCTAGGCTGGCCAATTTTGGTAAATCTGGTTNNATGCTATGATTCAGACTGCTGAGGGTGGCAAGTGTATATTGCCAAATTGTAGCAGAATTTCCCTCAATTTTAAGCAGCGGATTAAGATTTCCGTCAGTGACCAACTGTGGTTTACCCACCGTATTGGTTTCGGTCAGATCAGCTGTATTTGAGTTTTCAGTCTGGGCTTGTGGACGTGGCAAGGCAAAACGGTTGCCACGCTGGTTTTCAAGCTTCGGTGCATGTTCAATTGCAAGTGGATCAACTATTGGAGCAGGATACAATGGCGTTGCAGGACGAACCATGGCGCCTTCAGGATATTGTAAAGCTTCCAGGGTAGTAGTCTCTTTATAGTCTAAAGTGCCGTTATTAAAGGCCATTGAACTACAACCTGCCAAACTGAATACTGAAAGTGTAAGGCTAAGTCCTAAACGTAATTGCATAATCTTGTGCTCTTTTATTTAATAACGCCCGCTTCTACCAGTGCTTCATGAAGCGGAGCGCGATATTGTTCTGCAAGTGGTGTTAATGGAAGGCGAATACCTGTACCAATTAAGCCCATGTCATGGAGTGCCCATTTCACAGGAATTGGGTTCGATTCGCAAAATAAAATATTGTGTAAATTTGCAACCTGAGCATTTAGCTGTTCAGCTGTGGCTGCATCACCAGCAATCGCAGCGGCACACACTTCGCTCATGGCTTTCGGAGCCACGTTTGCCGTGACTGAGATATTACCTTTGGCGCCATGTCCGATCAGTTGATATGCAGTCGCATCATCACCCGAATAAACAGTCATATCTTTGCCTACAAGGCCTTGTAGCAATTCAGCACCGCGCGGTACATCGCCAGTCGCATCTTTAATACCGATAATTTGTGGAATATCCGCCAGACGAATCACGGTTTCATTGGCCATATCCACACCGGTACGGCCTGGAACATTATAAAGAATCTGTGGCAGGTCAACCGCTTCAGCAATGGCTTTATAATGCTGGTATAAGCCTTCCTGAGTCGGTTTATTATAATACGGCGTCACCAGTAAAGCGGCATCTGCCCCTAGCTCTTTGGCTTCGCGAGTCAGTTCGATCGCTTCACGGGTCGAGTTTGCACCTGTACCAGCAATAATAGGAATACGTTTGTTGGCCACACGAATGATTTCTTTGATCACCTGGGTGTGTTCACTCATACTGAGAGTAGAGGCTTCGCCTGTTGTTCCAACGGCGACAATACTGTTGGTGCCCTCTGCAATGTGCCATTCAACCAGCTTCTCGAGACCCTTCCAATCTACGCTGCCATCTTCAAACATAGGGGTGACGATTGCGACTATGGAACCTTGAATGGTCTGTGCTTGCTGAGTCATTTTAAAAAACTATCCTATTTGTCCATCCGAAAGGAATGAGAAAACATAAATTGGGATGGATTTGTATTTTGATTTATAGCAAATTCAATAGATTTGCATTGAATTGAATATTGCTTATGCAAATTATGACTGATCAAACGCATAAGAACAATATGCTTTAGTAAAAGCTACTGAATTCTTTATACAAAGCCTTTTGGAAACAATCAAGTAATAAATAAGATGATTTATAAAGCAAAATCCTGAGACCAAAGTTATGTCTTCAGTCTAGACAAAGGAGGATATTGCCCCAAATGAACCCAATAATGATAAGGCTTGTGCAAAAAAATCAGCTGAAAACTGCGATTTTTATGCCTTTTGATTTTTAATTAATAGTTATATTGGATAAATTGAGATCTCGTACATCTTGATCGCACTCTCGCACCAAAACAAATAAAGCCAAAAACGACTAAGACTAATCTCTTTTAAATATCAATAAATTGAAAGGTTTTTTTCTTATCGGTTAATTTTTTAACTTGATGTATAAGCTTTAAACTCTAAGTCTTGAACTTTATGATGTTCTGATTAAGTGTTTTTGCGACTTTATCAGTCAGCATCTTCAATTCATCTACTTCAGCTCCTTATGGAATATCCAAGCAAAACGTTCAACTTATTGATAGTTATTTCTGCAATCAGGCTCATAGATGATGGCTGTCTTTTGTAACGCTGATTGAACAAGGATAATCCAATGGAAAAATCAGACAATAAGCATGCTATCGTCACGGTCGCGATCTGTTTTCTGATTGCGGTGATTGAAGGCTTAGATATTCAGGCAGCCGGAATTGCTGCTGCAGGTATTCGTGAGCATTTTGGTCTCGATAGTTCCCAGTTGGGTGTGTTTTTTAGTGCAGGGATTCTGGGTTTATTACCGGGTGCACTGGTTGGTGGTCGATTTGCGGACCGCATTGGCCGTAAGAAAGTCTTGATCTGGTCAACAGCAATATTTGCTGTATTTACCTTATGTACGGTTTGGGTCAATAGCTTTAACAGCTTGCTGGCAGTGCGTTTCCTGGCTGGAGCAGGTCTGGGCGGCGCAATGCCGATTCTGATCACACTCGCCTCTGAAGCTGTGTCTCCACAAAATCGTGGTCGTGCAGTGGGCTTGATGTACTGTGGCATGCCAGTTGGTGCAGCAATTTTATCTTTAATTGCGGCGACTGAATTTGGCGCCAACTGGAAAAATGTTTTCTATCTCGGTGGCCTGTTACCGATTTTTGCCATTCCGCTGATGATGCTATTTTTGCCTGAATCGAAGGAATACCTGAAAGCACAGAATAAAACGGCTGCAGAGCTTGCTGTTGCACCGCAGGGTTCATTCAAGGACCTGTTTAATTCGGACAACCTGTTACGTACGCTATGTATCTGGGTGAGCTACTTCTTTACCTTGATGGTGGTTTACATCATGTTGAGCTGGTTGCCATCATTGTTTATGGAACTTGGCTTTACCCGTAAAGATGGTTCAACTGCACAATTCTACTTCATGGTGACAGCGACGATTGGTACGATTATTTTGGGTATGCTGACCGACCGCTGGAAGAAAGCCTATGTGATCCTGTTGATGTACGGCGGTATTCTGGCAGGTCTACTGGCGCTGAATGGTGCAAGCTCGCTGAACCAGATGTATATGGCAGCAGCATTGGCCGGTGCNNNAAAGACTCATCACTTTATCTTAAAACTTATTTTTTTTGCAGAGATCTAGCTTGATACAAGCCCGGAACTCATCTCATATTTGTCAAAAACAATGAATCTATTGATCTGCTCATATACACATGCCGAGAATACACAGTCATGCCATTTTTAACCGTAGAGCTAAAAATCCTGAGGTATTTTGCGCTATGCTTGGGCATAAATCGAGATTTCAATGGATGAAAACAGATGCAGAATAATGTTGCTTTACTGGTCGTAGACGTACAAAGAGGATTTACCCCGGGAGGCAATCTGGCTGTAGCCAATGCTGACCAGATTATTCCAAATATTAATCTATTGGGGCAGCATTTTAAGCATATTATCCTGACCCAAGACTGGCATCCGGATAACCATATTTCTTTTGCAGACAACCACCCCGGCAAAGTAGCCTATGACAGCATTCAGCTGGATTATGGCACTCAGGTCTTATGGCCAAAGCATTGTGTGCAAGGGACACGCGATGCCGAACTGCATCCGGATTTAAATTTACCGCAAGCACAACTCATCATTCGCAAGGGTTTTCATTCCCAGATCGACAGTTACTCGGCCTTTATGGAAGCTGACCAGAAAACCCCGACGGGTCTTGCTGGCTATCTGCGTGAACGTGGGATTGATACCGTATTTGTGGTCGGGATTGCTACGGACTTTTGTGTGGCCTGGACTGCAATCGATGCCTGCAAACTGGGCTTTAAAACCTATGTGATTGCCGATGCCACCAAGGGCATTGACCTGAATGGTTCCTTGCAACATGCCTGGCAGGATATGCTGTCGCATGGCGTGAAACGTATCTATGTGAAAGATATTGTTCAAGCAGCTTAACACTGGATAGGGATAGAACTTAATATCCCTTTGATCTTATTTATATTTGAATATAAAAATTCAGGCATCAACGGGTGCCTGTTTTATCTTGCTTTTTCTCCCTTAATGTCACCTGGATGAAACCCATGTCAGCCTTGCTCCAGTTTAGCCAATTTGTCCAAAAAACCTTTGCTTTATGGGTGCTGCTTTTTTCCGGCATTGCCTTGATGATCCCTGAAGTTTTTGTCTGGTTACGGGCTTATATTCCGTGGATGTTGGGCATCATCATGTTCGGCATGGGCATGACCATGACCGTCGGAGATTTTAAAAGTGTCTTGCAAAGTCCGAAGGCAGTAGCGATTGGCGTCGTCGCCCAGTTTATGGTGATGCCGGGTTTGGCCTTTTTGCTGTGCAAGCTGTTCCAGCTGCCACCAGAGATTGCCATCGGGGTAATCTTGGTGGGTTGCTGTCCGGGCGGAACTGCATCCAATGTGATTACCTATATGGCCAAGGGCAATACTGCCTTGTCGGTCGCCTGTACCTCGGTTTCTACGTTACTGGCGCCCATTCTAACTCCGGCCATTTTCTACTTGTTGGCCAGTCAGTGGATTGAAATCAATGCCTGGTCGATGCTGGTGTCGATCTTACAGGTGGTGCTATTCCCGATTATTCTGGGCTTAATCGTACGGGCGCTACTCAAGCAAAAAGTCACGGCCTATATTCAGGTAATGCCGTTAATTTCTGTAATTGCGATTGTGGCAATTGTCGCGGCGATTATTGCCGGCAGCAAAACCCAGATTCTGGAGTCCGGTTTAATGATTTTAGGAATCGTGGCCTTACACAATGGTATGGGCTATTTACTGGGTTATTGGGCCAGTCGTATATTTCACTTGGCAGAAATAGACTGTCGTGCAGTATCCATTGAAGTCGGGATGCAGAATTCTGGTCTGGGTGTGGCTTTGGCGGCAACCCATTTTGCTGCATCTCCAATGACGGCTTTGCCAAGCGCCATTTTTAGCCTGTGGCATAATATTTCAGGGCCAGCTTTAGCCACTTATTGGGCTGCCAGACAAACTGAAAAAACAGACACCTAATTGCAGTTTGAGGACAGCACACAACAAGCTAGAACATGATTTTTTATAATGTGAAAAAGTTAGAATATTAATTTATATGGATTTATCGAGCTTTGTAACATAAGTGTCATGAAGTCTGCCTAAGATCGCCCCTCAATGATGTGAAACAACAGACTGTAATCAGCAGCATTGAGAGGGCATGGAACAATTTCAGCATTCGTCAGCGACCTATTTTAATCGGGAACTTTCCTTATTTGAATTTCAGCGTCGTGTCTTGGCACAAGCACTCGATCCGAATTTACCGATTTTAGAGCGCTTAAACTTCCTGATTATTTTTTCCCGTAACCTGGATGAGTTCTTTGAAATCAGGATTGCCGGGCTGATGAAACAGCAAGACCTGAATGCGACTACCCGGAC
>DFCG01000114.1:28867-29226 GCA_002367455.1 Acinetobacter sp. UBA3060
ATTCAGTTTCTTCAATATCAGGATCTTCTGGAAAAACATAAGGCCTGGATTGCAGCCTTTTTTGCCAAAGAAGTGCAACCGGTACTGACCCCGATCAGTCTGGATCCTTCACATCCTTTTCCACGTTTGGTGAATAAAAGTCTGAACTTTATTATCAGCTTGGAAGGTAAAGATGCCTTTGGCCGTGAAATCGAGATGGCGATTGTGCCGGCACCACGTTCCTTACCGTGCCTGATTAAAATTCCGGAAGATGTCACCGGAAACAATACCACCCAGATTTTTCTGACTGCGATCATCCAGCAGCATATCAGTGATTTGTTTCCCGGCATGAAAGCGACCGGATGTTATGCCTTTCGGGT
>DFCG01000114.1:29340-30062 GCA_002367455.1 Acinetobacter sp. UBA3060
ATCTGACGGAACAGGAACTGTACCGGATTGATGGACCAATCAATTTGTCCCGCCTGAGTACCAGCTTTGAGCGTCCGGAATTAAAGTATCCGCATTTTAGTCCGGTGATTCCCAAAATTTTCCGTAAACAGAAAAGTATTTTTGAAATTTTGAAAGCGCAGGATGTGCTGCTGCATCATCCTTTTGATTCATTCCAGCCGGTGATTACTTTGCTGCGCGAAGCGGCCAAGGATCCGGCGGTGCTGGCGATCAAGCAGACCCTGTACCGCAGTGGTCCGGATTCGGAAATTGTTCAGGTGCTGGCAGAAGCCGCACGGAATGGCAAGGAAGTCACAGCCGTGATTGAACTGCGGGCACGTTTCGATGAAGAATCCAATATTATGGTGGCCAATATCCTGCAAGAAGCCGGGGCAGTGGTGGTCTATGGCATCGTCGGTTATAAAACCCATGCCAAAATGATTCTGATCGTCCGGCGTGAAAATCAGGAATTACTGCGTTATGCGCATTTGGGCACCGGAAACTATCATGCCGGTAATGCCCGTATGTATACTGATTACGGCCTGATGACCACACAGCCGGATATCTGTGAAGATGTGCATCGCATGTTCCAGGAACTGACCGGCATGGGCAAAATGGCCAAACTGAAAGCCTTGCTGCATGCACCGTTTACCCTGCATAGCGAACTGCTGAAACTGATTGAGCAGGAAAAGGCATTTGCCCTG
>DFCG01000096.1:0-2873 GCA_002367455.1 Acinetobacter sp. UBA3060
AAAAAAGCCCTCAATTGAGGGCTTTTTTATTTTGCTTGAGTTTAGGTCAGGGCAATGCCTTCCAGACTGTCCAGATCCATCACATATTCATGAATCTGATCAAAGGCTTCATCTTCTACACTTGGATAGAACCAGCGCGCCACCTGCTCGGCCACCAGCGGATGATACTGAATTTCAAAATGGTTCAGGCCATAGAAAATCGCCTTGTTTGCATCCGGGACTTTGAGCTGAAAGCGCGGATTGGGATGCTCGCCCAAAGCACTTTTAATACTGACCAGATAATCGCCAATCACATGCAAGGTCTTGTTCTTGCGGTTTTCAAACTCGATGGTGCCGGCAACCAGGTAGGTGTCGATATGAGAGGGAATCGGGGCAGGTTTACGGTGATCATCCATAAAGCCGATCCGAAGTGGATTATGCTCCCAGTCATCATCCCGGACGCTGCCATGGCGCAAATCCAGAATACCGTTACTGCGAATATTGACCAGATGGCCAAGCAGCCGGATCAGTGGAAAATGTCCAAGTTTGTCCTGCAAGCTAAAGCCAAAACGTTCCAGTACTGCACCATGATGCGGTGAACCCAGACAGACCAGATTTTCCAACATATTGACCCAGCTATAGACATTCTGCTTGCCATAAAACAGCGCACTACGAGAGACCAGACCACCCATGCTATGCCCGATCAGGTCAATACTGGTAATTCTAGGATTGCGAACAACCAGATCCTGTAAGGTATTCGCCAGACTGCGACCATTGGCAGAAATCCGGCGTCCAGTATTGTAATTCAGATAGAGCATGGTATTGCGGTCACGCTGCGCCAGTAATTTTGCCCCAATGCCTTCATATTTGCGATTTGACCAGTCTAAATGGTTCATGCATAAGCCATGTACAAACAAAGTAATACGACCGCTTAGCTCACCTTTTTGCAGCGAGCCATAATGGTCATAGATCACCATCGGCAGGGCTAGAGGGTTTTGATATTTCAGCAGATAATCCCCGATAATGCCATTTAAGACACTGACCAGAAAATGCAAGGAAGGTGTCAGCGGTTTATTGTGCAGTTTAGGAAAGCGTTCAATAATCTGGCGCAAAGCAGGGGCAATCAGGGTATTGCCGTAATGAAACAGCATGTCATAAGACATTTGATAGAGCCGCACAATCGACGGAATATTCTGAATTTTTTCTGAATTATTTTCACTTAAACCGAAAATACTCATTAAAATTTCGCGTTGAATACTCTTGATCAGCTCCTGGATCACATCGTTAAAGCGCATCGTTACCAGCTGAGCCAGACCTTCCAGTACATCGGCCTGACTCGGCGGGGTTCGGTCCCATCGACAATAGGTTTCATGTAACGGTGTCAAACTTGGCATCTGATCCTGTCCTTTCAATGAGCCGCATGTGGTGCCATCTTTCTTTTTAAAGAACTTCGCGGTATAAATTCTTTTTCTTGTTGAGTTTCCGGATTTTGAGGGCCTCAGCTTAAAATAACGAGAATGAGAAAAGATTTTGGGCTTTTTTGTCAGACAATTTAAGCAATTAACTGGTCTTATAAAGTAGTGTACTTCACATTATTTAAATTAAATTTTGATGATTGATGGGTTTTTTGTTGGTAGTTCATGAATATCATTTATTTGCATGGTTTTAAGAGTAATTCCAACTCGATCAAGGGGAAATTGCTGCAACATTACTGTGCAAAGTATCCTGAAATTCAGGTACATTTACCCGATTTAAACATGTCACCGAACGCTGCCATTGCGCATGTTTCTGAACTGATTGAATCGATGCATAATGTGGCATTACTGGGCAGCAGTCTCGGCGGATTTTATGCGACACATCTGGTCGCACAGCATGCTGTGCCTGCTGTACTGATCAATCCGGCAATGCGACCATGGCAACTGTTTCGTGAACTGTTTGATGAGCAATTGCCTTATCAGGTTCATCCGAACTGGTGTCTGGATGAGGCAGATCTGGTACAACTCCAGCAATTGGCCCTGCCGGTTGCACAAGATGCAGACAAAATACTGGTTCTGCTGCAACAAGGGGATGAAGTTTTGGATTATCGTGAAGCACATCGTTATTATAGTGCTGCGCATCCCCCGGCTATGCTGATGACTGAAGCGCATGGCAGTCACGGGATGGATGATTTTGCGGAAAAAATTCCGTTCGTCTTACAGTTTTTATTGGACTGCATAAAAAAGGAAACCGAATAACGTGTCTCAATATACGGCTCAATCTCTTGAAGTTTTATCTGGTCTGGATCCGGTCCGTCGTCGTCCGGGCATGTATACCGATACTTCTCGTCCCAACCATTTGGCACAGGAAGTGATTGATAATGCTGTCGATGAGGCACTGGCAGGACATGCCAACAAGATTACCGTCACGGTCTATAAAGATGGTTCTTTATCAGTCGAAGACAATGGCCGTGGTATGCCGGTGGATATTCACCCTGAATACGGCCAGAGCGGTATTGAAATTATCATGACCAAACTGCATGCCGGCGGTAAGTTCAGCACCGATAATTACCAGTTTTCCGGTGGTTTGCATGGCGTCGGGATTTCAGTGGTCAATGCGCTTTCGACCCGTGTAGAGGTCGAAGTTCAGCGTCAGGGTAACCTGTACAGAATGGCCTTTGAAAATGGCGAACCGGTTGCACCGCTTGAAGTACTGGCAGGTAAGGCACCGAAACGGGTATCAGGAACTACGGTACAATTCTGGCCTGAAGCCAAATATTTTGATTCTCCTAAATTTGCCTTAAAAGTGTTAAAACATAATCTCAAAGCCAAAGCTGTTTTGGCGGCGGGCTTACAGATCAACTATGTTGATCAGATCAATGATGAAAAAATCACCTGGCAGTTTGAAAATGGTCTGGT